>DVOV01000017.1 GCA_018713375.1 Candidatus Scatomorpha stercorigallinarum
TTTTCAATTCTGCCTCTGGAGGCTCGATAAGACGCGGTTTCTTCGTTTTATCAACATAAGGACTAATCATTGAAGCAACGCGATCCTGTTTCAACAAATCAGCATCCCTAATATGTAGAACATATTTCAACATTTTTTTGGATTGAATTCCGTACAGTGGACAATCGGTATATTTCAAAAGGCGTTACACCTCAATTCTCAAAATGTGCTGGTGTTAGCTGTTGACTACTTTACCGATTATCCAACGGACAAAATCGGGAAGTAGTTCGGGGCAGCAGCAGGATACAGCCAGTACGGCTACCGCAATCAACGCAACGATGATCACGCCGATTGCGACAGCAAGGACATGAGAGCGAGTCTCATTCAGGGAAACCTTGTTATTGTCACCATAGACATTAATGTTGATGACAACACTCGGCTTGTCCGCTTTTTTCACGGAATTCACCTCCTTGTTATTATTGGCCCCCAAAACTGAGGGGACTTCCCGTCCGCCAATAACAAGGAGAAATTGCAGCCTTATATCCTAATTCGCACCAGCACAAATCCGACTTCCCAAACAGTTTTGTCCTGTTCAACTCAACACCCAATCACCATACAACGCCACAACGAGACACGCATACACACTGACTACAAAGGCAGTTACTGTGTTGCCGTGTCCGTGTGTCATCGTGTCGTGGTGGACGGGTGCTGATGGCACTTCTGCCGGAAAAAATGCATCTGTACCCGTAGGTACGACGCCGCCCGCTTTTTGATTGCGAGCCAAACGAAGTCTGATCTGACTGCTCGTACTGACAAAATAAATTATACTACACTTGTTGTAGATTGTAAATATTATTAGTAATGATATTGCCATTTCACTTCCTACAAACCGCAAAGGCGTATAATGAACTCAATCACCAAACGATGGAGGTTCCAATATGCCGAAACAATACCCATTAGAATTCAAAACTCAAGTGGTACAATCCTGTAAAATGGGCTTATCCATATTAGATGCCAGTGAAAAGTACCAAGTCGCCAAGAGTACTCTCTATCGATGGATGCAGGAAATTCATTTAACTGAGGATGAAAGTAATACTGTGGATTACCCGGCATTCCAGCGGCAGAATGCTCGGCTGGGGCATCTCCTTCAAATTATTCGCCTATCAAATCTGATTGACGAAGCGCCCCTCCGCAAGCGGCTGGAGATTTTGACCCGGCTGTATGAGCAGTTTGCGCAGTACAGCGTTCACGAACTGTGTGAGGCCCTGAATGTGTCGAGAGGGACATTCTACAACCATATTTTCCGCAAGGCGGATCGCGCAAAGTATCTGGAAGAGCAGCGGCAGCTGATGCTACAAGTGCAGCAGATTTTTGACGACAGCAAGCAGCGATACGGTGCCGAAAAGATTCGGGTCGTCCTGGCAGAAAGCGGTATCCATGTGGGTAAAGAGCGTGTCCGTAAGATTATGAAGGAACTGAACCTTATCAGCATCCGGGAAAACGCAAAGCGCAACTATAAAAAGCGGCAGGAGTACCAGAAACGGAATCTGCTCAATCAGAATTTCAAAGCCGCCCGGAAGAATGAAATCTGGGTCAGCGACATTACCTATTTCAAGATTAAGGACTATGCCCTGTATCTCTGCGTCATCCTCGACTTGTTTTCCCGCCGCGTGGTTGGATACCGTGTTTCCCGGAAAAGCAGTACCCATCTGGTCACTGCTACGTTCCGGACCGCATTTCAGGACCGCGGCTCCCCACAGGGGTTGACATTCCACAGTGACCGGGGCGGTCAGTACATCTCAGATACGTTCCGCCGGTTGCTCCAGGAATCCGGCGTTGCCCAGTCCTTTTCCAATTCAGGGCGGCCCTATGACAACGCGGTGGCGGAAACCTTCTTCGCCACATTCAAGAAGGAAGAGGCTTACCGGCGGGAGTATTCCTCCGAGGCGGATTTCCGAAAGAGTGTGGACGCATATATCCAATTTTACAATGAAGTCCGCCCTCACAAGACTTTAGCGTATAAGTCACCGGAGCGGTTTGAAGAACTTTACGGAACAGAAAAGACACAGGTTTTTGAGAAACCCTGTGTCTAAAGAGCCAGATTCGTTTAAAATTTTTGCTTTGATTTTTTTGCTTTTTCGCGGCCACCGTATTCTGCACAGTTTTGAAACCCTTAGAGATTGCAAGGCTTATAAGCGGAAAAAACTCTGCTTTTCGAGAAAACGGTTCGAAAAGCAGAGTCACTTCACATGGTGCCGGTGGTGGGACTCGAACCCACACGGATCTCTCCACACGATTTTGAGTCGCGGTCGTCTGCCAATTCCGACACACCGGCGCGTGCGCCCTGCTATTATACCCCGCGGCGGCGCTTATTTCAAGAGCAGATTTCCCGCGGCGGCACCAGCAGCAGCCCCTCCGGCGGCTCCGCGCCCAGGGCGCAGGCGGCGGCGAAGCAGCCCTCGTCCGGGCGGTAGAGCCGGCAGGAGACACCCTCCACGGGCGCGGCGATGCGCCCGCCCTCGCGGCGGAAGGGCATCGTGCGCAGGTCGCCGCCGTCCATCAGCTTATAGCAGCTCTCGCGCAGGCACCAGAGCTCATAGGGCTCGAAGTCGCGCCGCTCGCGTTCGCTCATCAGCCGCTGCCAGAGCTGCGCGGGCCGCTCGCGCGCTGTCTCCACGTCCGCGCCCACGGGCACATCCGCCACCGCCGCCAGCACATGCGTGCGCGTGTGGCTGAGCGAGAAATAGCGCCGCGGCTCGGCGGGGAAGTACGGTTTGCCCGAGCGCCGGTAGGCCACCTCCGGCAGCGCGCGCCAGCCCCAGAGCTCCCGCGCGGCCACCAGCAGCAGCGAGCGGGCGAAGCCGCTGGGCGCACGGCCGCCGCGCCCGGCCAGGAGCGGCCACGCGTTGTCCAGAGCGCGTATGTCCGCGCAGCAGACGAGCATTTCCCGCCCCCCTTTCGCGCTGAGCGCCACAGTTTACCTTTCTGTAAGCGGATGATACTATATTTTGTTATCTTCCGCTACCATTAATGAAAAAGCTGTGATATAATACTTGGAGGCGCCGCCGGTCCGGCGCCGCAAAAGAGACAAAAGTTTAACGGGAAGGTGTGGCGCCTGTGAAGAAAATACTGGTCCTTGAGGACGAAAACGCCATCCGCAGTTTCGTGGTCATCAACCTGCGCCGCTCGGGCTACGACCCGCTGGAGGCCGCCACGGGCGAGGAAGCGCTCAAGCTGCTCGAGGAGAACGAGGACATCTGCGTCGCCCTTTTGGACGTGATGCTCCCGGATATAGACGGTTTTGAGGTCTGCCGGCGCATAAGGGCCTCCGGCTCGCGCATGGGCATCATCATGCTGACGGCCCTCAGCCAGGAGATGGACAAGGTCACGGGGCTGATGACGGGCGCGGACGACTATGTCACCAAGCCCTTTTCCCCGGCGGAGCTGCTCGCAAGGGTGGACGCGCTCTACCGCCGCGTGCGCGGCGTGACCGACGGGGACGAGGACGACATCGTCAGCGGCCCCTTCGTGCTCAGCCCGCGCAACCGCACGCTGGACAAGGACGGCGAGCGCGTGCGCCTGACGCAGACGGAGTTCACCATCATCAAGCTGTTCATGGAAAACCCCGGCCGCGCGCTCTCGCGCGAGGAGATACTGGAGAACGTCTGGGGGCCGGAGTACAAGGGCGACCTGAAGATCGTGGACGTGAACATCCGCCGGCTGCGCCTGAAGATCGAGGAGTCCACCGCCATGCCGCAGTTCATCACCACCATCTGGGGCTACGGCTACAAGTGGGGGTCCTGAGATGCCGGAGAAGGACGCGAAAGGGCACATCGGCGCGCGCGCAGCGGCGCTCATATCCCGCCTGCGCGCGCTGGAACTGCCGGACGCGGCGAAGGGGCTGAAGGGCGAGTGGCTGGCCGTCAGCTGCGCGGTCTGCATCTTCGTGATAACGGCCGTGGTCTGCGCCGCGCGCGGCGCGGGCGGCTGGGCGGCGGCCTTCGCCGTGCTCTCAGTGCTGCTGCTGCTCGCTTCCAACCTCTGGTTCCGCGAGCGGGTGACGAGCCCCATCCTCGGCCTGGGCGACACGGCCCGCCGCATCGCGGAGGGCAGCTACGGCTCCCTGGCGGAGAAATTCCGCGACGACGAGGTGGGCGCGCTGACGGAGGCCATCAACGACATGTCGCAGAAGATCGGCGAGGCCAGCCGCGTACAGTCGGAGTTCGTCTCCTCCGTCTCGCACGAGCTGCGCACGCCGCTGACGGCCATCACCGGCTGGGGCGAGACGCTGCTCTATGACGAGGCGTTGCAGGACGATTCGCGCCGCGGCGCGGAGATCATCTGCGCGGAGGCCAGCCGCCTCACCTCCATGGTGGAGGAGCTGCTGGAGTTCACCCGGCTGCGGGACGGCCGGTTTGCACTGGAGCTGGGCACGGTGGCCCTCGCCGCCCTTATCGAGGAGGTCGATTTCACCTACAGCGAGCTGCTGCGGCACGACGACATCCAGCTCTGCTGCGACCTGCCGGAGGCGGGACTGCCCGCCGTCACGGGAGACGCCGCGCGGCTCAAGCAGGTGCTGCTGAACATACTGGACAACGCCGTCAAATACGGCCGCAGCGGCCGGCGCGTGGAGCTCTCCGCCGCCGCGGAGGGCGAATATGTGCGCATCTCCGTGCGCGACCACGGCCCCGGTGTGGCGCCGGAGGACCTTCCGCACGTGAAGGAGCGCTTCTACAAGGGCCGCGGCAAGGAGCGCGGCAGCGGCATCGGCCTCGCCGTGTGCGACGAGATCGTCTCGCTGCACGGCGGGCGCCTGACGGTGGCAAACGCCGAGGGCGGCGGCGCGCTGGTGACGGTGGAGCTGCCCGTAAAAACCCAATAACACGCAAAAGAGGTCAGCAATGTCAAAGAAAAACGATAACGGGGTCTGCTTCCGCACCTCGATAGGCGGCCAGGCGCTGATGGAGGGCATCCTGATGCGCGGGCCGGACCGGCAGGCCATAGTCTGCCGCACGAAGGACGGCCTGGTTGAAAAAACCGAGCCCATAAAGCCGCTGAAGGAGCGCTGCTTCCTCTTCGGCTGGCCCGTCGTGCGCGGCGTGGCCGTGTTCGCGGACTCGATGCTCAAGGGCATGAAGGCCCTCACCTATTCGGCCTCCCTTCTCCCGGAGGACGAGCAGGAGGAGCCGGACAAGTTCGACATGTGGCTGGAGAAGAAGCTCGGCAGCGAAAAGGCCGAGAAGGCCGTCATCGGCATCGCCGCCGTGCTCGGCGTGGTGCTGGCGGTGGCGCTGTTCATAATCCTCCCGACGTTCATAATCGGGCTGATACCCGGGCTCGAGGGGCACTATACCCTGCGCAACCTCCTCGAGGGCGTGCTCAAGCTCGCCATACTGCTCGTATACCTCTACCTGTGCTCGAACATGAAGGACATGAAGCGCCTTTTCTCCTATCACGGCGCCGAGCACAAGACGATATTCTGCTACGAAAAGGGCCTGCCGCTGACGGTGGAGAACGTCCGGCCGCAGAGCCGCTTCCACCCCCGCTGCGGCACGAGCTTCCTGCTCGTCGCGATAATAGTGGGCATTCTCGTCGGCATGCTGATACAGCTTGACAACACGCTGCTCAGGATGCTCTGCCGGCTTGCCCTGCTGCCGCTCACCGTGGGAATAAGCTATGAGATAAACCGCTGGGCCGGCCGGCACGACAACTGGCTCAGCAGCGCGCTCTCCTGGCCCGGCCGCCAGCTCCAGCACCTGACGACGAAGGAGCCGGACGACGGGATGATGGAGTGCGCCATCCGCGCAATGGAGCTCGTCATACCCGAGCAGAAGGGCTCGGACGCCTGGTGAGGGCACTTTTTGGGGGGATAAGCAATGCCGAGGACTTACAGTGAGATGTATATTTCCCTGCGCAACCGCCTGCGGGACGCGGGGATCGAGGCCGCCGCGCTGGAAGCGCGCCTGATCGCGGCCACCGCCGCCGGCAAGAGCACGGAAAAGCTCCTGCGCGACATGCGCTATTACGCCACGGACGAGGTGGAGCGCCGCGCGGAGGAGATGGTGCAGCGCCGCCTGGCCGGCGAGCCCGTGGCCTATATCACGGGCGTCTGGGAGTTCCGCGGCCTGCCGATGGAGGTCTCGCGCGACGTGCTGATACCGCGCATAGACACCGAGGTGCTCGCGGAAACCGCGATAAAATACCTGAAGGACACCGGCAGGCTGGACGCGCGCGTGCTCGACCTCTGCTCGGGCACGGGCTGCATCGGCTGCGCCATCGCCGCCGAGCTGCCGCGCGTGCGCGTGGTGCTCTCGGACGTGAGCCCGGAGGCCATGGAAATAAGCCGCCGGAACGTCAGCCGCAACGGGCTGGATGGCCGCATCAGCTTTCTCCCGGCGGACGTGATGAAGCTACCCCCGCTGATGACGGGCAGCTTCGACCTCGTCGTGAGCAACCCGCCGTATATACCCACGGTGGAGATCATGACGCTCGACCCCTCTGTGCGCGACTACGAGCCCGTCTGGGCGCTGGACGGCGGCGAGGACGGGCTGGACTTCTACCGCGCCATCCTCAAGAACTGGGCGCTCGTCATCCGCCAGGGCGGCGAGCTGATGTTCGAGGTGGGCGAGGACCAGGCCGAGCGCGTGAAGGACCTGATGCGCATGGCCGGCCTGCGCGAAGCGCGCAGCTTCCCGGACACGCAGAACATCCAGCGCGTGGTAGCCGCCAAGGCCTGAAGCCCATGCGCAAGACCGTACTGTACATCGCCCTCAGCCTGGACGGCTTCATCGCCGACAGCGCCGGCGGCGTGGGCTGGCTCCATGGCCACGACCCCGCGCTCGAAGAGGGCAGCTACGGCGAGTTCGCCGCCACGGTGGACACGGCCGTCATGGGCCGCCGCACCTACGACCAGGTGAGGGGCGAGCTCTCGCCCGGCGCGTGGCCCTATGAGGGCATGGACTGCTATGTCCTCACGCACCGCCCGGCGGACGGCGCGCCCGAGGGCGTCACCTTCACTGATGAAGCGCCCGATAAGCTCCTGCGCCGGCTGCGCGCCCTCCCGGGCCGCGATATCTGGATCTGCGGCGGGGCGGAGACCGCCATGCAGCTGCTGCGCGCAGGCGAGATCGACGTGCTCCGCCTCTCCCTCATCCCCACGCTGCTCGGCGGCGGCCGCCGCCTGTTCGGCCCCCTGGGGCGCGAGCAGCGCCTGCGCTTCCTCGGCTGCCGCGCCATAAACGGCATCGCCGAGCTCACCTATGTCCGCGAGGGCGCGGGCAACGACGTGTAAACTACGCCAGACTGACGATATAAGAGGTGTTTGGAATATGGCAGAAAAGAAAAAGGCCGCGGCTTCCGCCGCCCCCTCACCCGCTTCCGACAAGAAGAAGGCGCTGGAGACCGCCATCGCCCAGATCGAGCGCAACTACGGCAAGGGCGCCATCATGCGCCTGGGGGACGACATCCCCGTGAACGTGGAGGCCATCTCCACCGGCTCGCTCTCGCTGGACCTCGCGCTCGGCATCGGCGGCGTCCCCCGCGGGCGCATCGTGGAGATTTACGGCCCCGAGAGCTGCGGCAAGACCACCCTCGCCCTGCACGTGGTGGCCAGCGCGCAGAAAAACGGCGGCGAGGCCGCCTATATCGACGTGGAGCACGCCCTGGAGCCCGCCTACGCCCGCGCCCTCGGCGTGGACATCGACAATCTGCTGATCTCCCAGCCGGACACGGGCGAGCAGGCGCTGGAGATCACCGAGCAGCTGGTGCGCTCCGGCGCGCTGGACGTGGTGGTCATCGACTCCGTGGCCGCGCTGCTGCCCCGCAGCGAGCTCGAGGGCGAGATGGGCGAGAGCAGCGTGGGCGTGGTCGCCCGGCTCATGAGCCAGGCGCTCAGGAAGCTGGCCGGCGTCGTCAGCAAGACGGGCTGCATCGTCATTTTCATCAACCAGCTCCGCGAAAAAATCGGCGTCATGTACGGCAACCCGGAGACCACTCCCGGCGGCCGCGCGCTGAAGTATTTCGCCAGCGTGCGCATCGACATGCGCCGCATCGAGACGCTGAAGAACGGCAGCGAGATGATCGGCAACCGCACGCGCGCCAAGGTCATCAAAAACAAGGTCGCGCCCCCCTTCAAGGAGGCGGAGTTCGACATCATCTACGGCCAGGGCATCAGCAAGGTGGGCGAGATCATCGACCTCGGCGCCAAGCTGGACCTGATCGAGAAGGCCGGCGCGTGGTACACGGTGGGCGACGCCCGCATCCAGGGCCGCGACGGCGTGCGCACCTATCTTGAGGAGCACCCGGACGTGATGGACAAGCTGGAAGCGGACATCCGCGCCAACGCCCACAAGCTGCTGACGCCGCAGGCCCGCCGGGCCGCCGTGGCCGCCGGCCGCGCGGTGGACATCTCCGCGGAGGACTTTGAAGAGTGAGCGCCGCCGCGCGCAGCGCGAAGGAGGCCGCCATGCGCCTGCTCGAGCGGCGGGACTACGGCCGCGACGAGCTGGCCGCGAAGCTCGTGGAAAAGGGCTTTGAGGCCCCGGAGGCCGCCGCGGCTGCCGACCGCTGCGTGGCTCTGGGCTTTGTAAACGACGAAAACTACGCCGCCATGGTGGCCCGGCACTACACGGCCCGCGGCTTCGGCGAGCGGCGCGTGCTCGAGGAGCTGCGCCGCCGGCGCGTGCCCCGCGAATACTGGGACGCGGCCCTCGCCGCCGTCCCGGACGACGCGGACGGCGCCTACCGCTGCCTCTGCTCGAAGATGCGCGGCCGCGCGCCCGAGCCGGAGGAGCTGCGCCGCGCGCTGGCCGCCGTGCAGCGCCGCGGCTTCGGCTATCAGGAGACGCGGGAGGCCGTCGAGCGCTACCGCGGCGAATACGCCACGCAGGAGGAAGCATGAAAGTATCGCTCATATCCCTCGGCTGCCCCAAAAACCAGGTGGCCGCCGAGCAGATGCTCGCCGCGCTCGCCGCGGCGGGGCACGAGATAACGCCCGACCCGGCGGAGGCCGAGGCCGTGGTGGTGAACACCTGCGCCTTCATAGAGGACGCCAAGCAGGAGGCAATAGACACGCTGCTCGAGGCCGCGGAGCTGAAAAACGGCCGCCTTAAAACCTTGCTGTGCGCCGGCTGCCTCGCCCAGCTTTACGGCGGCGAGGTCATGGCCGAGCTGCCGGAGGTGGACGGCGTCGTCGGCGTCGGCAGCTGCGAGCGCATCGCGGAGGCATTGGAGGCCGCCGCGCGCGGCGAAAGGCCCGTCTATCTGGACCCCAACGACGCGCCTGTGCAGGAGTCCGCGCGGCTGGTCTGCACCGGCCCGGCCTGGGCCTACCTGCTGATCGCCGAGGGCTGCGACAACCGCTGTTCCTACTGCCTCATCCCCTCCATCCGCGGGCCCTTCCGCTCGCGCCCCATGGCCGCCATCGTCGAGGAGGCGAAGTCCCTCGCCGCGCAGGGCTATAAGGAGCTCATCCTCGTGGCCCAGGACCTCACGCACTACGGCGCGGACTTCAAGGACGGCACCTGCCTCGCCGCGCTGCTGAGGGAGCTGTGCGCTGTGGAGGGGCTGGAGTGGCTGCGTCTGCACTACCTCTACCCCCACGAGCTCAACGACGAACTGATAGAGGTCATCGCCTCGGAGCCCAAGATCGTCAAGTACCTCGACATACCCATCCAGCACATCAACGACAACATACTGCGGAAGATGAACCGCCGCGACCGCGGCGCGGAGATCCGCGCACTCTTCAAAAAGCTGCGCGAGCGCATCCCCGGCCTGGTGCTGCGCACCAGCCTCATCACCGGCCTGCCCGGGGAGGGGGAGGCGGAGTTTGAGGAGCTCTGCGAATTCCTGCGCGAAGCGAAGATCGAGCGCGCCGGCGTGTTCCCCTTCTCGCCGGAGGAGGGCACCCCCGCCGCCAAAATGCCGCACGTTGACGCGGACACCGCCCGGCAGCGCGCAGAGCTGGTGAACGCGCTGCAAGCGGAGATCATGGACGAGTGGGAGCGCTCGCTCGCCGGCAGCGTCGTCGAGGCCATCTGCGACGAATACGACCCGGAGGGCAACATTGCCCGCGGCCGGGCGTACTTCGACTCCCCTGGCGTCGACGGCTCCGTGGTTTTCCCCGGCCCGTGCATGCCGGGCAGCATAGTGCAGCTTCGCGTCCTCTCGGCGGAGGACGGCGAGCTCAGGTGCGAACTCATTTGACCGAGGCAGGAGGCGCTCAGAATGAAATTGACCACAGCCAGCAAAATTACGATCGTCAGGATGCTGCTCATCCCCGTCGTGCTCGTGCTCATGTACCTCGACTTTGAGGGGCACATGTACTTCGCCCTCGCGGCGTTCGTCATTGCCTCCTTGTCCGACTTCGCGGACGGCTACATCGCCCGGCACTACAACCAGGTGACGAATTTCGGCAAGTTCCTCGACCCGCTCGCGGACAAGCTGCTCGTCATCTCCGTCCTGCTCGTGTTCGTGGACTTCGGCCTTTTCCCGGCCTGGGCGGCCATCATCGTCGTCGCCCGCGAGCTGGCCATCCAGGGCCTGCGCATGATAGCCGTGGAGGGCGGCAAGGTGATAGCCGCCGCCTGGTCGGGGAAGATCAAGACCGCCTCCACCATGGTCTGCTTCGTGCTGCTGATGCTCCCGATACCCGATGCGCTGGTAACCGCCTGCTGGATAGTCGTCCTCGCCACAACGGTCTACTCCGGGCTCGAGTACTTCGTCAAAAACGCCTCCGTCTTCAAGGGCTGAGACATGGAAAAGCTCGAAAAAAGGCTCCGCGCGCGCGATTTCGCCCCCGTGCGCGCCGCGCTGCTCCTGCTTGGGCTGCTTATCGCGTTCTCCGTGCAGCTCCTCCGCACGTCGGAGGGCGCCATGCTCTGGATATACTCGCACATCTCGCGCCCCTACCACGCCTTCATGTCCCGCCTCTGCTCGCATTTCAGCTTCTCCGCGGCCGAGCTTTTTTACGCCCTGCTGATAATAGGCCTGCTGGCCTACCTCGCCTTCGTAATCGTCCGGCTCATACGGCGCGGCGGGCGGCTTTTGCAGCTTTTCCGCTGCGTGGTAACGCTCGGCATGGCTGCCGCCCTCTTCTGGGCCGGGCTGTGCGTACTGTGGACGCCGTATTACTCCGCCCCCAGCTTTTCGGAGCAGAGCGGCGTGGACGACGGCCCGGTGGAGGTCTCGGAGCTGGAGGCCGTCACGCGCTATTTCGCCGCCCTCACGAACGAGTACGCGGAGGACGTCCCCCGCACGGAGGACGGGGGCTGGGACTACGACCGGGAGGACATCCTTGAGCGCGCGCCGGAGGTGTTCGCCGGCGCGGCGGAGTCCTTCCCCTGCCTTGAGGGGGATGACCTCGTGCCGAAGGGCATATATTTCTCAACCATCATGAGCTATCTCGATTTCACCGGCTTTTTCTTCCCCTTCACCGGTGAGGCAAACGTGAACATGGCCTCGCCCGTGTTCCTCCTGCCCTCCACCACCCAGCACGAGATCGCCCACCAGCGGGGCGTGGCGGCGGAGCAGGAGTGCAACTTCGTGGCCATCTTCTCCTGCCTGAACTCGCAGTACGCCGACTTCCGCTACGCCGGGGCCGCCCTCGGCTACATCTACCTCGGCAACGCCCTCAGCCGCGCGGACCGCGAGGCCTGGGAGGAGGTCTACTACAGCCTTTCGGACACCGTGCGCCGCGACTTCAACGTCAACAACGCCTACTGGGCGCAGTTTGAGGACACGGCAGTGCAGTCGGCCTCCAACAGCGTCTACGACTCCTTCCTCAAGTCCAACGGCCAGGAACTGGGCCGCCAGAGCTACGGCAAGTGCGTAGACCTGCTCACGCACTACTACCTGGAGGCAGCGCGGGAGGCTCTCGCATGAAAAAAGCCCTCACCGTCCTCGGCCTGGGCGCGCTGGCCGCGCTCTGCTCGCTGCCCGTGATCACGCTGGGCGGCGCCGCCTCCGCGCTCTATTATTCGCTTGCAAAGTGCGTGCGCCGCGGCAGGGAGCGGCCCTGGCGGGAATTTTTCCGCGCCTTCCGGCAGAACTTCGCCACCGGCGCGGCCCTTTCGCTCATCCTCGCGCTGCTGCTGGCCGTGGCCTATGTGTCCGCGCTCTATCTGGTGAACGCGCCGCTGAGCGCGCTGGTGACGGCATTTTACGCCGTCACGCTCGCCCTTACGCTCTTTTTCGCGCTCGATATCTGCGCCCTCGGCTTCCCCGCGCTCTCGCGCTTCAGCTTCAGGGCGGCGCAGATACTCTCCTTCACGCTGCGCCTGCTGCGCCGCGCCCCCTGGCGCGCCCTCGCGCTGATGCTCCTCGCCGCAGCCACGATGTTCGCGGCGTATCTCTTCCCGCCCGCGGCGCTCATCCTCGCCGGCCCCGCCGGATACCTCGCCACGCTCCTCGCCGGCCCGGTCCTGAACGCCTTCACCCCGCCGAGGGAGGAGTTTCCTGATACATTTGACTACTGGTTTTGATAGCAGCGGAAGCTCCACGTTGTCGATGACGTTGAGCGAGTTGATGAGGTGGAAGGACTGGAACACGAAGCCCAGGTTGTGTCGCAGCCCACACGGCAGGTCGGCTTGCCGCAGCCGTGTTCGGGGCCGCGGTCATAGTAGATCTCGGAGCAGGGGCCGCAGGGGCCGGAGCCATGCTCCC
>DVOV01000184.1 GCA_018713375.1 Candidatus Scatomorpha stercorigallinarum
GCAAGAGCCTCGCGGGTTTTCTACTATAAGTATCTATTTGCTTTCCGTAGACCGGCGCGCAGCGCAACTGCCTCCTTATCGCAGCCTGGGCCAGCCCTACTTGTAGGGGAGGCTTTTGGTTTCTGCAAGCCGGCGGGGCGGTCAGGCCTCCGGCGACCTGGGGTGGCCGCAGGACATGGCGCCTTCGGGGCAGCGGCCGGTCATGTAGCATGTGGGGCCGTAGAGGGAGAAGAGCAGCGGCCAGCGCGCGCGCAGGGCCTCGAGGGCGGCCTCGGCGCACCGGCGTATCTCCCACTGCGCGCGCTCGCAGCAGCGCAGGCGCATGAACACGGCCAGCTCACGGGCATTCATCGTCGTCACCGCGCTCACCGTCTGCCCGGCGAGGAGGAGATAGACCGAGTCGGCGCGGGACATGCCCAGCGCGCGCAGCTCCTCCGCCGCCTCGCCGGCCAGGGCGAAGGCCGCGCGGTACTCCGATTCCAGATGCGCGTCGAGGACGCTCTGCGGCAGCACATAGCGCTCGTATGAGCAGCAGCCGGCGAGCTCCGGCGGGCAGAGCGACTGCATGCGGTGCCGCGTCAGGTGCGTCAGCGCCGCCAGCGAGAGCGCGCCGAAGCGCAGCGTGAACGCCGCCTGTTCCAGCTCACGCGCGCGCGGCGCGTTCAGCAGCGCGCGCAGGAATTCGCGCTGCCGCCCCTCGTCCAGCTCCGCCGGCTGATACCCGCGCATCAGCGCCGCGGCGCGGCAGATGTCCCGCTCCGGCTGTTCCGGGCCGCCCAGCACCTCCGCCAGCGGCGCGTCCGCCGGCATTTGGGCGCGCGCGGCGGGGATATCCGGCAGCTTCGCCGCATAGCGCTCGCGCTCGCGCCGCACCAGATAGGGGAAGCGCTCCTCGCACTGGGCAAAGAGCTCCTCGCCCAGCGCCCTCAGCTCGGGATAGGCCGCGCCGCGGCCGTAGGCCAGCTCGTTGAGCATGTGCATCAGCTCGCGGGCGTTCAGCGTGCAGTAAAAGTTGCTGTGGAAGCAGTAGGGCAGCACGAAGCGTGCGTCCTCCTTGGGCACGCCGGCAGCCTCCAGGCGCGCATAGAGCGCGAAAAGCCGCTCCACCGCCCGCCGGAAGACCTCCCGCGCGCCGGCGGCGCAGCCTTCAAAGGACGGCTCGTACACGCCGGCGGCGGAGAAATCGACATAGCGCCGGCTCTTCACCGTGAAGGACGCCAGCCGGAACTCGATGATGAACTGCTCGGCAAAGACCGAGACGTCCTCAAAGGCGAGGTTCAGCACCGCGTGCTCCGTCACCGAGCTGTGCCCGGAGGCAAGTATCTTGCCGATCAGCCGCGCGTTCTTCTCCTCCTGCCCGGCGGACCTCTCATACAGCGCGCAGGCCGTCCCCTCCGTGGAGGAGATGCGCCCCGCGCAGGAAACGATGCGGTGCGGCTCCGGCGTGGAGCCGATGATCCTCGCGTGTCCCATTTTCTGCGCCTCCCATGCGTTTTCTGATATCATACCACGCCGCGCCGCGGCGCGCAATCGCCCGGACGCTCAGTCCTCGATGCGCACGATGTCCAGCGCGCGCTCCAGCAGGAGGTTTATCAGCTCGTTGCGCGAGCGGTTGGTGCGCGCGGCCAGCCCGTCCAGCCGCTCGAGCGTCTCGTCCTTCATCCGCACGGAGACCACCTTGTGCCCGTCGTCCCCACGCGGCTGCTTTTTCTTGATCCTTATCTCGCCTGCCATGCTCTCACCCCGTCCCTTCTTCCCCCAGTTTAGCTTGACAGGTATAGTTTTAGTATACTATAATAATATAGTCTGTAATGACTATAAAAATGTAGTGTATACGCAAAGGGGTGAGCGATATGAAGCGCGCGGCGGCGCTGTTGCTGCTGGCGGGGCTGCTGCTGGCGCTCTCGGGCTGCGGCTGCGGCGGGCTGGAGCCGGCGCTGGAGGCCGTGCGCGGCTGGGACGCGGCGCGGCGCTGGGGATGCCGGTTCAACGCCCTGCGCGCGGAAGGGGCGCTGGTGGTGGCCGCGCGCAGCGAAGCGGGCGGGGCCATGAGCGCGCAGCGTGCGCGCGAGCTGCAGCTCGCGATCGCCGCCGAGCTGGAGCCGTACCTGCCGGAGGGCTGCGAGCTGTACATAGACGTGCGTTGAAAAGCCGCCGGTGCAACATTTGGAATAACGGCGCGCCGCTTCTGGCACACTAAGGCCGAGGTGATATGCGATGGGCGAGACGCTCGTTTTGAAGAACGCGCCGGCGGTGTCGGCGTTTGCCTCCGTCGTGGGGCAGAAGGAGGCGGACGGGCCGCTGGGCCGGCGCTTCGACGCCGTGGAGCCGGACGCCCGCGCCGGGCAGGACAGCTGGGAGAAGGCCGAGAGCGCCATGCTGCGCCGGGCCATCGACATGGCGGCGGAGCGTGCCGGCGGCGCGCCCGGCTGCGTGCTCGCGGGCGACCTGCTCAACCAGTGCGCCGGCTCGGCCTACGCCGTGCGCGGGCTGGCGGCGCCGTTTTTCGGGCTCTATGGGGCCTGCTCCACCATGGCGGAGGGCCTGGGCCTGGCCGCGCTGCTGGTGGACGGCGGATATTTTGAGAGCGCCGCGGCGGCCACCGGCTCGCACTTCTGCTCGGCGGAGCGGCAGTTCCGCTACCCGCTCGAATACGGCGGCGTGCGCACGCCCACCGCCCAGTGGACCGTCACCGGCGCGGGCTGCGTGGTGCTCTCGCGCGAGGGCGCGGGGCCATATGTAACACGCTTCACGCCGGGGCGCATCGTGGACGCCGGCATCAAAGATATGGCGAACATGGGCGCGGCCATGGCCCCCGCGGCCTACGACACGCTGAAGCGGCATTTTGAACAGACGGGCCGCGCCCCCGGGTACTACGACGTCGTCCTCACCGGCGACCTCGGCCGCCTGGGGCAGGAGATACTGCGCGACCTGTTCGCCGCCGACGGCGTTGACCTGGGGCCGAACTACATGGACTGCGGCGTGCTCATCTACGACATCGAGCGGCAGGATACGCACTGCGGCGGCTCCGGCTGCGGCTGCTCGGCCAGCGTCCTCACGGGGCACTTCCTGCGCGGGATGCGCGACGGGCTCTGGCGGCGCGTGCTCTTCGCCGCCACCGGCGCGCTGATGAGCCCTACCACCGCCCAGCAGGGCGAGAGCATACCCGCCATCTGCCACGCCGTGGCCATCGAGAGCGGGAGGTGCTGAAAATGGGGCTGTTCATCGCCTGCCTGAAGGCTTTCCTTGTGGGCGGGGCCGTCTGCTGCCTGGCCGAGCTGCTGATCGACAAGACGGGGCTGACGCCCGCGCGCATACTCACGCTCTGCGTGGTGCTGGGGGCGGCCCTGGGCGCGCTGGGGCTCTACGGCCCCTTTGCCGAGTGGGCCGGCGCGGGGGCCACGGTGCCGCTGCCGGGATTTGGCAACCTGCTCGCGCGCGGCGTGCGCGAGGCGGTGGCCGAACACGGGCTACTGGGCGCGCTCACCGGCGGGCTCTCCGCGGCCGCCGCCGGCATCACCGCCGCCATGTGCGCCGGCGCGCTCGCGGCGGTCATTTTCAAGCCGCATGAAAAATGACCAGGCTGCGGCGGCCAACGGCCGCAGGTATTTGCGCTGCGCGCCGCCCACAGGCGGAGGAGTGCAGGGGCGAGGGCCCCTGCTCCCCTATTCTGAGAGATTTCTTTTTGTCTTGTCAAAAAGAAACCCCTCAGACTCCAAAGAGAAAACCGCTTTGGTGCGTGTCGATACGTAAAATCTGCCCGGCAGTCCGGGTCGTGACTGACTTTCGGGTGGTCATCCCGTAATCGGATGGCCTTGCACAACGCCGACCGCGGTTGGCTTCGCTTCGCTCGCGCCGCTGACGGGATTGTAATCGTTAGTGCCGCGACCGCAGGGAGCAACGCACGGACGGCGATGCAGAAAACGCATTCGACAACGGGATGACCACTTTTGACAACTGAAAACCTGTAAAAACACGCAAAAAACGCTCCGACTACCGCCGGAGCGCTTTTCTTTGGAGTCTGAGGGGTTTCTTTTGGCGCAAGCAAAAGAAACCTCTCAGAGGAGCCATGCAGGGACGTTAAGTCCCTGCTCCCCGCCCGGCTATTGGCCGGTCATTTGAATATCTTTTTCACTGCCGGCACGAGCAGGCCGCCGAGCGAGTTGCCCACCGTGTTGACGATGATGAAGAGGACGGCGTCGGCGCTCCAGCTGCCGGTGAGGGAGATGAAGTACATATTCGCCACGCAGTGCTCAAAGCCGCTGATGGCGAATACGGCCACGCCCAGGAACAGCGCCAGGTACTTGCCCAGCGCGTCCGGGATGATGCGGTAGCCGTCCACGGCGATGAAGATGAGCACGTTGCAGAATACCGAGAGGACGAAAACGCTCAGCAGCCCGTCGCCCAGCTTGGCGGCCACCAGCGGCGCGGCGGTCTCCGCCAGGGCGGGGTGTACGCGCGTCAGCCCCAGCAGGGCGGTGGCGATGAGCGTGCCGCCCAGGTTGCCCAGCCATATGAGCGCCAGGTCCCAGAGATACCCGGGCCCGTTGTCCAGCAGGTAGCAGACCTTGCCGGTGAACAGGTTGAAGCCGTAGTTGCTGATGGCGAAGAGCCCGGTGGTGAAGAACAGCGCGGCCACCACGCGGTTTTCGATGGAGAGGAAGGCCGTCCCGCCGATGGAGACGAAAAAGCCCGCCATGACGCCGTATGCGAAGGTCCTCACTGCTTTCATATGTACCTCCCACGTTACTGCCGCCGCTGGCGGCGGTTTCTCTCCCAGATGAGCGCCAGGCCGCGCAGCGCGGCGTGCCCGTCCAGCTCGAACGCGCGCTCGCAGTGCGGTATCACCCTGGCCGCGTGCGCGCCGGTGGCGATGAGCGCGGCGCGCACGCCCAGCTCCCGCTCGATGCGCGACACCATGCCGTCGATGGCCGCCGCCGCGCCGAACACGGCGCCGGAGCGCATGCAGTCCGCCGTGTTGGTGCCAACGCATTTTCGCGGCGCCTCGAAGGGCACGCGCGGCAGCAGCGAGGCCGCGGCGCTCAGCGCGTCCGCCGCCAGCACGGGCCCCGGCATGATGCAGCCGCCCAGCAGCCGCCCGTCCGCGCCGAGGACGCTGAAGGTGGTGGCCGTGCCCACGTCCACCACGATGGCGGGCGGGTCGTGGCGCTCCAGCGCGCCCACGGCGGCGGCCACCAGGTCCGCCCCCAGCTGCGAGGGGTCGTCTATGCCGATGTTGAGCCCCGTTTTCACGCCCGCGCCCACGACCAGCGCCCGGCAGCCCGTGACGAGCTCCGCTGCGGCGGCGAGCGTGGCCGTCAGCGGCGGCACCACGCTGGCCAGCGCCGCGCCCTCGAAGCTGCCGGCGTCCACCCCGTGCAGGGCCAGCATCCGCTCCAGCAGCACGGCGTATTCGTCCGCCGTGCGCGTCGCGCGCGTCTCCAGCGAGGCGGCGCAGAGCACCTCCCCCCGCTCCAGGCAGCCCAGGCGGATCTCCGCCGTGCCGGCGTTCAGCGCGAGCAGCATATCAGATGACCCCCCTGCGCCGCGCGTAGATGACGCGGCTTATCACCGGCGAGAGGACAAGGTTGAGGGCGAGCTCGATGACGAAATTCACGCCCGCCAGCCCGAGGAAAACATAGAGCAGCGGGTTGGCGGCGTTGCCGCTGTCCGCCGCCCAGGCGGACATCCACTCGTTGAAAGTATCGTTGAAGAAGAAATAAAGCCCCGCGCAGAAGATGCCCGTATTTACCACGGGGCTGGCCACCGCCGCGCAGGCGACGCCCACGTTGGAGCGCTTCGCGGAGCGTTCGGCGGCGCGCTCGGAGCGCAGCACCAGCGCGCTCTGCTGGTCCGCCGCGCCGCTCCTGGCGACGAGGTTGTAGATCGCCCCCGCCGCCCAGCCGGCGGCCGCGCCCTTCACCAGGCAAAGGAGCGCCGTCACGAGCGGGTCAAGGTTCCAAAGTATGGAGCCGCTGGGGTCCGCGCCGGTGGCGCAGGCAACGGCCACCACCGCGCCGAACACCGCGCCCAGCCAGGCCCCGGCCTTCGTCCCGTAGATCGCCGCGCCCACCACGATGGGCACCAGCGTCAGCGTCACGGGGAACGCCCCTATCTTCACGAAGGTGGCCACGAGCTGCAGCACGACCACCAGCGCGGTGAAGATGGACAGGCCCACGAGCCTTTTCGTCTTCTCTGTGCTGTTTGACATTATTAAATTACCTCCTGCTGCTGTTCCGCTCCCGGCGGATATAGCGCATGACCGATTATACCCTATCCTCCGCGTTTTGCAAGGCTTTTCGCCGCTTTGGGCGAATAAATGCGCAAAAAAGCCCGGCTGTTGCCGGGCTTTTTGCCTTTTCTATTTAGCAGACGCCCTGTGCGAGCATGGCGCTGGCGACTTTCAGGAAGCCGGCCACGTTCGCGCCGACCATCAGGTCGCCGGGCTTGCCGACCTCGACGGAAGCGTCGTAGGCCGCGTGGAAGATGTTCTTCATGATGCCCTGCAGGCGCTGGTCCACTTCCTCGAAGCTCCAGGAAAGGCGCATGGAGTTCTGCGTCATCTCCAGGCCGCTGGTGGCGACGCCGCCGGCGTTCGACGCCTTGCCCGGGCTGTAGAGCAGCCCCGCCTCCTGCACGGCCGCGATGGCCTCCGGCGTGAGCGGCATGTTCGCGCCCTCGAAAACGCCCATGCAGCCGTTGGCGATGAGGGCCTTTGCGCCCTCGAGGTCCATCTCGTTCTGCGTGGCGCAGGGCAGGGCGATGTCGCACTTCACGTTCCAGATGCCGTGGCAGCCCTCGTGGTACTCGCTGCCAGGGACTTCGTCGGCATAGACCTTGATGCGCGCGCGGCGCTTCTGCTTGATGTCGATGATCTTCTTCAGGTCAACGCCGTTGGAGTCGTAGATATAGCCGTTGGAGTCGCACATGGCGACCACCTTGCCACCCAGCTGCGTGCACTTCTCGGCCGCGTAGGTGGCCACGTTGCCGCTGCCGGAGACGACGACCGTCTTGCCCGCGAAGCTGTCGCCCTTCATGCACCTGAGGGCCTCCTCCGCGAAGTAGCACAGGCCGTAGCCCGTGGCCTGCGTGCGGGCCAGGCTACCGCCGAAGGGGATGCCCTTGCCGGTGAGCACGCCGCCCTGGAAGGTGCCGGTGACGCGCTTGTACTGGCCGAACATATAGCCGATCTCCCGCGCGCCCACGCCGATGTCGCCGGCGGGCACGTCCGTGAACTGGCCGATGTGCTTATAGAGCTCGGTCATGAAGCTCTGGCAGAAGCGCATGACCTCGCCGTCGCTCTTGCCCTTGGGGTCGAAGTCCGAGCCGCCCTTGCCGCCGCCCATGGGCAGGGTGGTGAGGCTGTTTTTCAGCACCTGCTCAAATCCGAGGAACTTGATTACCGAGGCCGTCACGCTGGGGTGGAAGCGCAGCCCGCCCTTGTAGGGGCCGATGGCGCTGTTGAACTGCACGCGGAAGCCGCGGTTCACCTGCACCTTGCCCTTGTCGTCCACCCAGGGGACGGAGAACTGGATGAAACGCTCCGGCTCCACGAAGCGCTCCATGATGCCGTTCTTCTCATACTCCGGGTGCTGCTCCACCACGCTCTCGAGGCTCTCCAGCACCTCCATCACTGCCTGATGGAACTCGCTCTCGCCCGGGTTGCGCGCCAGCACGGTCTCGTACACCCTCTTGAGATAAGCGTTTGTAAGCATTTGCTAAAACCCTCCACATTGTTAATTTTATATTGTACTCATTGCCCAATTCCTGTCCCCATTTTACTCCATGCGCCGCGCCAATGCAAGAGCCGCGCATAAATTTTCGCCTGATGCACGTGAAAAATCTGTCTGGCCGCGGCAAAAAACTTTTTTGCGAAGGCCCATATTTCTTATTGACAAACCCTGCCCGGTCTGCTATTATAGTCGAGCCGGTGTCATGCTGGTATAGCTCAGTCGGTAGAGCAGCTGATTTGTAATCAGCAGGTCGGGGGTTCGAGTCCGTCTACCAGCTC
>DVOV01000185.1 GCA_018713375.1 Candidatus Scatomorpha stercorigallinarum
CAGCCGCAGCCCGGTGAGCGAGGATATGCCCAGCAGCTCCCTCAGCTCGCCCAGCATCTCCGCGGCCTCTACGTCGTAGGGCGCGCGTTTTTCCACATATACCCTGATAACAGACATTTCAGCCCTCCATGCCCGGCGCGTCCAGCGCCCTGGCGCCGATATCGCGGCGGTAGTGCATATTTTCAAACTTCACGTTCCCGGCCGCGGCGTAGGCGGCGGCGATGGCCTCCGGCAGCGTGTCCGCCACCGCGGTGAGGCCCAGGACGCGCCCGCCGTTGGTGACGAGCGTGCCGTCCGGCAGTTTTTTCGTCCCCGCGTGGAACACCTCCACGCCCGAGCCCGGCAGCTGGCCGTCCGTGAGGCCGCTGATGGGGCAGCCCTTTTTATAGCTCTTCGGATAGCCGCCCGAGGCCAGCACCAGGCAGCAGGAGCACTTGTCCAGCCACTCGACGTCGATCTCCGCCAGCCTCCCGGCGGAGACGGCCTCCATCACGTCCAGCAGGTCGGTCTTGAGCAGGGGCAGCACGGCCTGCGTCTCCGGGTCGCCGAAGCGGCAGTTGTACTCGATGACCTTGGGCCCGTCCTTCGTCAGCATGAGGCCGAAATAGAGGCAGCCGCGGAAGGGCCGGCCCTCGGCGTTCATGGCGCGCACGGTGGGCAGAAAAATGCGCTCCATGCACTCGGCGGCCACCTCAGGAGTGTAATATGGGTTGGGTGCGATGGCGCCCATGCCGCCGGTGTTCAGCCCCTCGTCGCCGTCCAGGGCGCGCTTGTGGTCCATGGAGGCCACCATGGGCACGATAGTGCTGCCGTCCGTGAAGGAGAGGACGCTCATCTCCGGCCCTTCGAGGTACTCCTCGATGACCACGCGCGCGCCGCTCTCGCCGAACGCGCGGTCGAGCATGGCGTTTTTAACGGCGGCGGCGGCCTCCTCCTGCGTCATCGCCACCACCACGCCCTTGCCCAGCGCCAGGCCGTCGGCCTTGACGACGATGGGCGCGGGCACGCTCTGCACATACTCCAGCGCCGCGCCGGCGTCCTCGAACACCTCGTAGGCGGCGGTGGGGATGCCGTATTTTTTCATCAGGCCCTTGGCGAACACCTTGCTGCCCTCGATCATGGCCGCGCGCCTGTCGGGGCCGAAGCAGGGCACGCCGGCGCTCTCCAGCGCGTCCACCATGCCCAGGCAGAGCGGGTCGTCGGGCGTCACGACGGCGAAGTCGATGCCGTGCTCTTTGGCATAGGCCACGACGCCGGGGATGTCCGTGGCGGCCACACCGGCGCATACGGCGTCCTCCGCGATGCCGCCGTTGCCGGGCAGGACGTGTATCTCGCCGGCCTTCGGGCTCCTTTTCAGCGCGCGGACGACGGCGTGCTCGCGCCCGCCGGAGCCAATGACGAGTAGTTTCATGAAAAAACTCCTTCCAAACTTCGCAGTATCTGCCTATGCGCAGGTGACAGGCTGCGGGGCGGCCACAGGGCCGCCCCGGCCGGGTATTTTAGTGGTGGAACAGCCGGATGCCGGTGAACGCCATCACCATGCCGTACTTGTCCGCCGTTTCGATGACGTTGTCGTCGCGGATGCTGCCGCCGGGCTCGGCGACGTACTTGACGCCGCTCTGGGCCGCGCGCTCGATGTTGTCGCCGAAGGGGAAGAAGGCGTCGCTGCCCAGGGAGACGCCGCCGACGCCGGCGAGGAAGTCGCGCTTCTCGTTCTCCGTCAGCTCCTCGCGGATGAAGCGGTCGATCTCGTTGTCGCGCTCGGCGCGCTTGAGCGCGGGGTCGAAGGTGAGCCCGAGCACCTTCGGGTGGCGGCGCAGGTGCCAGAGGTCGGCCTTGTCGCCGGCCAGGCGCGTGCAGTGGATGCGGCTCTGCTGCCCGGCGCCGACGCCGATGGTCTGGCCGTCCTGCGTGTAGCAGACGCTGTTCGACTGCGTGTACTTGAGCGTGATGAGCGCGAGCAGCAGGTCGTCCACGGCATCCCCGGGCAGGGACTTGTTCTCCGTGACAATGTTCTGAAGGCACTCGCGCGTTATGGGCAGGGCGTTGTAGCCCTGCTCGAAGCGGATGCCGAAGATGTCGCGCCGCTCGACCGCCGCGGGCTCGTAGTCCGGGTCGATGCGCACGACGTTGTAGTTGCCCTTGCGCTTGGTGCGCAGTATCTCAACGGCCTCCGGCGTGTAGCCGGGGGCGATGATGCCGTCGGACACTTCGGGGACGAGCAGCCGGGCCGTCTCGGCGTCGCAGACGTCGCTCAGCGCGGCCCAGTCGCCGTAGGAGCACAGGCGGTCGGCCCCGCGCGCGCGGGCGTAGGCCGTGGCGATGGGCGAAAGGTCGCCCTCGGCGAAAAAGGCGCGCCGGTCCTCGTCGGAGAGCGGGCGGGCGATGGCCGCGCCGGCCGGCGAGACGTGCTTGAAGCTGGCGGCGGAGGGCCTGCCGGTGGCGCGCTTGAGCGCGCGGACGAGCTGCCAGGAGTTGAGCGCGTCCATGAAGTTGATATAGCCGGGCCGGCCGTTCACGACCTCCACCGGCAGCTCGCCGCCGTCGGCCATGTAGATGCGCGCCGGCTTCTGATTGGGATTGCAGCCGTACTTGAGCTCGATCTCCTTCATTTTGTCTCCTCCCCGTATTTGTTGATTATGACCTCTTCCCCGTCCACGCAGACATAGAGCGAGACGCGGTTTCCCTCATCGAGCGAGGCCCAGAGCCGCTCCGCAAGGGCGCGCGCGTCCAGCTCCGGCAGCTTCACGGCCACCGGCTCGCCATGGAAGCTCGGCAGCGGGCTGCCGAAGCCCTCGTAGGTGCTGATGAAGTGCCCGGCGCCGGGCACGGCTCGCTCATACTCATAGAAAAAGCGCAGGCAGGGCGCGCCCTCCTCCGTACCGGCCTTGAGTATGGAGAGCTTGTAGCTCCCGTCCGGGCTCAGCAGGCCGGAGATGCGCGGCGTCCAGTTGGGGCCGTCGGGCTCGAATTCGCGCGTGCGCAGCGCTTCCGCGAAGCTGCGCCCCGCCAGGAGGTAGTCGCGCAGGGTGTCGGTCTGGTCGCCGTTCGTGACGACCGTGCCGCGGCCCACGCGGCGGACGGGGTGGTAGATGATGAGGCTGGGGTCGGTCATTTTACTCTCGTCCCAGGCGCGGGTGC
>DVOV01000186.1 GCA_018713375.1 Candidatus Scatomorpha stercorigallinarum
CCTGGACAACCCCGAAGCCGACCTGGCCGACCTGATGGAGCACCTGCACGGCCCCGACTTCCCCACCGGCGGCATCATCATGGGCCGCAGCGGCATCCGCGCGGCCTACGCCACCGGCCGCGGCAAGGTCATCATCCGTGCGCGCACGGAGATGGAGGAGTACGGCCACGACCGCATCCGCATCATCGTCACCGAGCTGCCCTATCAGGTGAACAAGCGCCAGCTCATTGAAAACATGGCCGACCAGGTGCGCGATAAGCGCCTGGACGGCATCTCCGGCCTGCGCGACGAGAGCGACCGCAACGGCATGCGCATCGTCATCGAGCTCAAGCGGGACGCCAACCCCCAGGTGGTGCTCAACCGCCTCTTCGCGCAGACGCAGCTGCAGACGAGCTTTTCCATCAACATGCTCGCGCTGGTGAACGACCAGCGCGCGCCGAAGATACTCTCCCTGCGCCATATCATCGACGAGTACCTCTCCTACCAGGAGGAGCTCATCGTCCGCCGCACGAGATACGACCTGAAAAAGGCCCAGGAGCGCGCCCACCTGCTGAAAGGGCTGCTCATCGCCCAGGACAATATCGACGAGGTCATCCGCATCATCCGCGAGAGCTATGACGACGCAAAGGAAAACCTCATGCGCCGCTTTGCGCTGGACGACGTGCAGGCCCAGGCCATACTGGACATGCGCCTGAAGGCCCTGCAGGGCCTCGACCGGGAAAAGCTCGAGCGCGAATACAAAGAGCTCGAGGAGCGCATCGCCTACTATGAGTCCCTGCTGGCCGACCCGGAGAAGATCAAGGGCGTGCTGAAAGAAGAACTCACGGCCATCCGCGACAAATACGGCGACGGGCGCAAGACGGAGATCCAGGATGTGGAGGACGAGATCGACGTCGAGGACCTGATCGAGGAGGAGGAGTGCGTCTACACCCTCACGCACGGCGGCTACATCAAGCGCCTGCCCGCCAGCGAATACCGCGCGCAGGGCCGCGGCGGCAAGGGCATCAAGGCCATGGCCACCCGCGAGGAGGACTATGTGGAGACCGTGTTCACCGCCTCCACGCACGACAACATCCTCTTCTTCACCAGCCTTGGCCGCTGCTACCGCAAGAAGGGCTACCAGATACCGGAGGCCGGCCGCACGGCCCGCGGCACGAACATCGTCAACATCATCCCCACGGAGAGCGGAGAGCGCGTGAACGCCATGCTGCACGTGCGGGATATGGATTCTGAGATGTTCATCGTGATGGTGACAAAAAACGGCACCGTCAAGCGCATGCGCCTGGACGCCATCAGGAACATCCGCAAGAGCGGCATCCGCGCGCTGAACATCGACGAGGGTGACGAGCTCATCTCCGTCCGCCTGACGGACGGAAAACAGAACATCCTCATCGCCACCCACGACGGCTACGCCATCTGCTTCGACGAGAACGACGTGCGCCCGATGGGCCGCGAGGCCGTGGGCGTGCGCGGCATAAAGCTCCGCGAGGGCGACTGGGCCGTGGGCGCCGGCAGGGCGGGCGCGGGCAGCGCCCTGCTCTCCGTCACCGAAAACGGCTACGGCAAGCGCACGGCCATCGAGGAATACCTGCGCGGCGGCGAGGACGCCGGCCCGCAGAAGCGCGGCGGCATGGGCGTGAAGAACTATAACTGCACGGAAAAGACCGGCTATGTGGCGGACGTCAAGGTCGTCTCCGAGGACGACGACGTGCTCATCGTGGCCGACGACGGCACCATCATCCGCACGGGCGCCGGCAGCATCAGCCTGCTGGGCCGCGCCACGCAGGGCGTGCGCGTCATGCGCCCCAACCCGGGCGCGAAGGTCATCTCCATCGCCCGCACGGACCGCGAGGAGAGCGCCGCGCAGCCGGAGGAAGAATGAAGGAAGTCACCATATATACGGACGGGGCCTGTTCCGGAAACCCCGGCCCCGGCGGCTGGGCGGCCATCCTCATATACGGCAAGCATGAAAAGGAGCTCTCCGGCGGCGAGGAGGAGACCACGAACAACCGCATGGAGCTCTCCGGCGTGATAGCGGCGCTCGGCGCGCTCACCGAGCGCTGCTCCGTCACGCTCTATACGGACTCGCAGTATATCGAGCGCGCCGTCAACGAGCACTGGCTGGACGGCTGGAAAAAGCGCGGCTGGCGGCGCAGGGAGGGCCCCGTGAAGAACCTCGAGCTCTGGCAGGAGCTGGACCGCCTGCTGGGCGAGCACTCCGTCGCCGTCCGCTGGGTGAAGGGCCACGCGGAGAACGAATACAACAACCGCTGCGACGCCCTGGCCGTCCGCCGCCGCGACGAATACGCCGCCCTGAGGGAGGGTAAACGTTGAAAAAACAGCGCCAGATAAACTATAACGCCCATCCTTTTCGGGTGTTCATGTCCTTTTTCCGCCCGCACATGGGCCTTTTCATCCTCGACATGACCTGCGCCATAACAGCCTCGGCCATCGACCTCGTGTTCCCCTACGTCTCGCGCCTCTCCATGACCGAACTGCTGCCGAACCGCCTCTTCGAGACGTTTTTCATCGTCATGGGCATCATGTTCCTGGCCTATGTCCTCAAGGGCGTGATGTACTACCTCATCACGGTTTTGGGCCACCGCATGGGAGTGTACATCGAAGCGGACATGCGCCACGCCGTGTTCAACCATATGCAGAGCCTGAGTTTCTCGTTTTTTGACCGCAACCGCACGGGCGTGCTCATGAGCCGCATCACCTCCGACCTCTTCGAGATCACGGAGCTCTCGCACCACGGCCCGGAGGACATCGTCATCAGCGCGCTCACCATCATCGGCTCGATGATCGTCATGTTCACCATCCAGTGGAAGCTGGCGCTGGTGCTGGCCGTCACGCTGCCCATACTCATCGCCTTCACCCTCTCACGCCGCGTGAACATGAAGCGCGCCAATATCGAGGTCAAGCGCCAGACGGCGGAGATCAACGCCTCCATCGAGAGCGGCATCTCCGGCATCCGCACGGCCAAGGCCTTCGCCAACGAAAAGACGGAGGACGACAAGTTCACCGCCGCCAACGAGCGCTATAAGAACTCCAAAAAAACCTATTATAACGCCATGGGCGGCTTCATGAGCGGCATGGAGTTCACCACCAGCGTGATGCAGGTGCTGGTCATCTCCGCCGGCGGCGTCCTCATCATGCGCGGCGAGCTCGACTACATAGACCTGATGACCTTCACGCTCTATGTCTCCACCTTCGTCACCCCCGTGCGCAAGCTCGCGCAGTTTTCGGAGGTCTACATGCAGGGCACGGCGGGTTTCTCCCGCTTCCTGGAGCTGATGCGCACCGAGCCCGCCATCAAGGACGCGCCGGACGCCAAAGAGCTGAAGGACGTCAAGGGCGCCGTTGAATACCGCGGCGTGGGCTTCCGCTACAGCGAGGACAAGCCCTGGGTGCTGCGGGATATCGACCTCAAGGTCGCCCCCGGCGAAAAGCTGGCCGTGGTCGGCCCCTCCGGCGGCGGCAAAACCACCCTCTGCCAGCTGCTGGAGCGCTTTTACGACGTGACGGAGGGCGCCGTGCTGGTGGACGGCCAGGACGTCCGCAGCGTGACGCAGGAGTCGCTGCGCCGCAGCATCGGCATCATCCAGCAGGACGTGTTCATCTTCGCCGGCACCATCAGGGACAACATCCGCTACGGCCGGCCGGACGCCACGGACGCCGAGATCATCGCCGCCGCCGTGCGCGCGGAGATCCACCAGGACATCATGGCCATGCCGGACGGCTACGACACCTTTTATAGGCCCCCGAGGGATTGGCCGCTACGGCCTGGGCGGCGCGGCGCTGATGGCCGTGGCGGTCCTCGTAAAACAGCCTTTTGATGC
>DVOV01000187.1 GCA_018713375.1 Candidatus Scatomorpha stercorigallinarum
GGTTCTGCATCACGCCGGTGAACAGGGCCATGGGCTGCTGCGCGCCGGGGCAGGCCGCGCTGGTGGAGAACCGCCCGCGCACGGTGGACGCGCGCAGCGTGCTCGAATGGCGCACGGCGGGGGCCTACGCCGCCACGGGCGCGGAGCGCAACGCCGAGCGCGTCTCGCAGAGGGTGGACGTGAGCATACGCGCCTTCCCGCTGGAGAGCGCGAAGCTGTTTTACGACCGCTTTGCGCACGAATTTTACGTCATCGGCCCCGACGGCACCGCGCTGGTGCAGAACATCGACTCCGACGCCTGGTATGTCTACACGAACTTCGCCGCGCGCTGCCTCATCAACTACAAGGACGAGCTGTATTTCGGCACCGCCGGCGGCGAGCTGCGGCATTTTTCCGAGCAGTACGCCGACGACTGCGGCGAGGCCATCGACGCGCTCTGGGAGTCCGGCGCCATGGGCTTCGACGAGGACTTCAAGGTGAAATACTCGACCATGCTGTGGCTGGGCGTCAAGCCCGAGGACGGCGGACGCATCGCCGTTACCGCCGAGACCGACCGGCGTACGGACGCGGTGGAGTATCTCTGCCGCAGCCCGGAGAGCGGCTCCGTGCCCGAGACCGCGCGAGTCAGGCTGCGCTCCGGGAGGTTCACCTACTACAAGCTCATACTCAGCTGCCCCTGGGCCGGGGCCACCGCCACCGTCGTCTCCGTGGAGCTGAGGGTGAGGGGGAGCGGCTATGTGCGTTAGCGGGATGCAGGGACTTTAGGTCCCTGCACGGCCCTTCTGAGAGGTTTCTTTTTGTCTTGTCAAAAAGAAACCCCTCAGACTCCAAAGGCGGCCACCGGCCGCTGGCAATTGCGCTGCGCGCCCCACTGTTGGAAGCCTTTCGGTAGACCGGGCACAGCCCATTGCCTCCTTATCGCAGCCTGGCTTCGCTTCGCTCGCGCCGCTGACGGGATCATGATTGGCAGTGCCGCGAGCGTAAGCGAAGCAACGCACGGACGGCGATGCGATAAACTCATTCATCGACGGGAAGACCACCTGCGATGCGTGGGAAGGCATAAAAGACAGCACGCGGCTACGATGCGCACCAGGGCGCTTTTCTTTGGAGTCTGAGGGGTTTCTTTTGGCGCAAGCAAAAGAAATCTCTCAGAAATGGGGTGGCATACTTTGAAAAGGAGGAAGGAAATGGACGTGATATTCACCGCGCTGGCGCTTGTTTTTTCGGCGGCGGCGGTGGGGCTGGGCTCCGCGGCGCTGGCCCTGGAGCTGCTCGCGCGGAGGGAAGCGCGCGAGGGCGCGCCTCCGGCGGACGGAGGCGGCGAGGAGGGCGCGGCCGGGGACGGCGCGCCGGCGGACGCGGCGGCCGAGCGCGAGCAGAGGCGCTTGCAGGAGGGCATCGCCAACATCCTCGGCTACGGCATGGAGGAGCTTTTGGGAAGGAGAGGTGAGAGGGGCTGAAAAAGGAGATAAGCGCCCGCAGCGTGTGGCGCGAATATGAGCGGATGCTCGACTACAACGCCTCCATCCAGCTGGACGACAACGTGCGCGTGAACGAGAACTTCTTCGTCGGGCGGCAGTGGGAGGGCGTGGAGTCCAACGGGCTGCCGACGCCGGTATTCAACTTCCTCAAGCGCGTGACGCTCTTCACCGTGGCCTCCTGCACCTCCGACAACGTGAAGCTGGCAGCTTCGCCGCTGGGCGGGGGGCGCGCCGCGCGCCGGGCCGCCGAGGCCGTGAACGCGCAGTTCGAGGAGATATTCGAGCGCAACGGCATCACCGTGATGCTGAGGGAATTTTTGCGCAACGCCGCCGTGGACGGCGACGCCGCCACCTACACCTACTGGGACGCGGAGGCGGACGCCGGCGGCGGCCGGCGCGGCGCGGTGGTGACGGAGATCGTGCGCAACACGCGCGTCGGATTCGGCAACACGGCCGAGCGGCGCGTGGAGGAGCAGCCGTACATCCTGATAAAGCGCCGCGAGCTGACGCCGGAGCTCAGGGAGCGGGCCCGGAAGCTCGGCTGCGCGCAGTGGGAGGAGATCGAGAGCGACGCGGACGAGGAATATCAGGACGGCTATAAGGACACGGGCGGGCGCACGACCGTGCTGCTCAGGTTGTGGAAAAACGACGAGACGGGCACGGTGTGGGCCTGCGAGTGCGCCCGCGGGGCGATGATACGCGAGCCCTGGGACCTGGGGCTGCGGCGCTACCCCGTCACCTGGATGTGCTGGGACAATGTGCAGGACAGCTATCACGGGCAGGCCATGCTCACGGGGCTGATACCCAACCAGATATACATCAACAAGCTCTTCGCCATGACCATGACCTCGCTGATGATGACGGCGTACCCGAAGATCATCTATGACCGCACGCGCATAGCTCACTGGGACAATGGCATCGGGCGGGCCATCGGCGTCAGCGGCGGGGACATGTCCGGCGTGGCGAGGATACTCGAGCCGGCGCAGATCTCGCCGCAGATCGCGCAGTTCATCTCGCTCACGCAGGAGCTGACGCAGTCCAACCTGGGCGCCACCAGCGTGGCCCTGGGCGACGCGCGGCCCGACAACACCAGCGCCATCATTGCCCTGCAGCGCGCGGCGGCCACGCCCAACGAGCTCACGCGCCAGGCGCTGTACCAGTCCGTGGAGGACCTGGGGCGCATCTACATCGACTTCATGGCGGGATATTACGGCGTGCGCACGGTGGAGCTGGAGCCCGACCCGGCGCTGCCGCGGGAGGTGCTCGACTTCGCCGCCGGGGAGCTGGCGCTGACCGAGGGCGGGAAGATCGAGGCCAACTTCGACTTCGGCGCGCTGCGCTCTCTGCCCATGAGGCTCAAGCTGGACGTGGGGGCCTCCGCCTACTGGAGCGAGGTCGCCTCCGTGCAGACGCTGGACAACCTGCTCGCCGGCGGGCACATCGACATTCTGGATTACTTAGAGCGCGTGCCGGACAGCTGCGTGACCGACCGCCGGGGGCTGGTCGAGGCCATACGCTCACGGCGCGCCGCAGAGGCCGGCGGGCAGGGCTGAGGAGCTATCACACACGGCCGCTGAGGCCGGGAAAGGAGAAATATGGAGGAAAACAGCATCAAAAGAGGCGCGGAGCGGGCCTTCTGGCCCGGCGAGGGCGAGATCCGGGGCCCGGGCATGGGCCCCGCCGGGGCGCAGCGCGTCTGGGAGCTAAGCGACGGGCGCGGGCAGCGCGTGCGCGTGGGCACGGAGGAGCTGCTCGCGCTGGCGGAGAGGGCGCTCGCCGGCGACGCGCCGCCGGCGCATGAGCGCCGCGCGCAGGAGTGCAGGGCGTTCCTGGAGCGATTCCCGGAGGAGGCCGCGAGGCTCTCCGCCGGCGAGAAGGCCGTGGTGCCGCGCGAGGTGTGGCGGCGCGTGAGGGCCGGCGAGAGCCTGGCCGGGGCTTATGGCGACTATCTGCTGCGTTCGCAGCTGGCCCGGCGCGAGCGGGAACTGGACGAGCTCAGGCAGGAGCTCGACGCGCTCAGGCAGGAGCGCGAGAACGCCGCGCGCAGCACCGGGCGCGTGCGCTCAGCCGGCGAGGGCGAGGTCTTCGACCCGGTGGCCGTGGGCTGGAACAGCGTCTGAGCGGGCGGGCGGCCAACGGCCGCGGGTGTTTGCCTGCGGCGCGGCCTACATTAAGTTCGCGGGGACTTATGCGGGGAAGCTCCGCTCGGCTTTCGCCTCGCGGAGCCGGTCCTACGGCGGCTGACAGCCGCGGGTAGTGGCCTGCCGGAACGTTCCCGTCAATGAGGCGCGCAGCGCATCTGCCTCCAGGCACAGCCTGGCGCGCAGCGCAAGTGCATCCAAACGCAGTTTGGCGCCTCCGGACGTAGTCCGGGGAAAAATTATTTTTGAAAGGAAGATCATATGGCGATCAATCTGGCAAGCAAATTTTCCAAGTATGTCGACGACGCCTTTGCGCGGGAGAGCCTGCTGCGCGGGGCGGTGAACAACAAGGTGGAGTTCACGGGCGTCAACGAGGTCTCCGTCTATGCCGTTGACAAGATGGAGATGAACGACTATCAGCTGGGCGGCACCTCGCGCTATGGCGAGGTGAAGGAGCTGGGCGACCGCGTGCAGACCTTCAAGATCGAGCGCGACCGCTCCTTCACCGGCTCCATCGACGAGGGCAACGCCCAGGACCAGTACAACGTAAAGGACGCCTCCGCAAGGCTGCACGTGCAGATACGCGACGTGGTGATGCCCGAGATCGAGCGCTACGTGCTCGGAAAATGGGCGCTGGGCGGCGGCAAGATCGTGGGCGGGGCCGCGCCCACTACGGACACGCTGCTCGGCCTCATCCAGGCCGGCGCCAGCTACATGAACAACAGCTATGTGCCGCGCCGCGGCCGCGGGCTGTTCATATCCGAGACTTACGCGGCCATGCTGCCGAACCTGTCGAACCTGACGTACCTCGACCAGCTCGGCGCGCAGGCACTGACCGAAAACAGCCTGCCGCGCGTGGCCGGATTCGACGTGCACGTCGTGCCCGACGGGGACATGCCGGAGAACGTATATTTCATCCTCCAGCACAGGGACGCGTGCCCCTTTGCCCAGAAGCTGGCCAAGTACAAGATACAGAAGGACCCGATGGGCATAGACGGCAACGTCATCGAGGGGCGCGTGCGATACTGGGCCGGCGTGCTGGCCGAGAAGTGCGCGGGCGTCTATGTCTACGCGGCCGCGGACAGCGTGCTCGCCGCGCCGCAGATATCCATGAGCGGCGCGGTGGCCACCGTCACCGCCACGGGCGCGGAGATCGGCTACACGCTGGACGGCACGGACCCGCGCTACAGCGCCGGGGCGCTGGCGCTCACCTCCGGCGGCACGGTGACGCTCAAGAGCGGCGAAGTGCTCCGCTGCTACGCCCACGCGGAGGGCAAGTACCCCTCCGGCCTGGCCGAGCAGGCCTATTCGGCCTGATTTTGCGCGCGGGGAGGCAGGTGAGCCTCCCCGCACATTTTGGGAAAGGAGGGAAGTGGATGGCGCTGGTGGGCGAGATATTCGACGCGGCGATGGCGCTGATGGACGAGCTCTCCGCCGAGGGGGAGGCGCGCTGCGAGCGCACGGAGGACTACCGGCACCGGACGCCGGCGGCGGTGAACATGATGCTCGCCGAGCTGGCGGAGATGGTGGGCTGCCGCGGCGAGTGGCTGCCCGTGGAGGGGCTGGACGATCCCGTGCCCGGCGTGGGCGCGGCCTACGCCCGCGGGGCGATGGCCTACGGCCTGGCCGCCGCGCTGCTGGTGGACGAAAACCCCGGCTCGGCGGCATTTTTCCATGAGCGCTATGAGGAGCTGCGCAACCTGCACCTGGCCCGGCTGCCCGCCCGGCCCGAGAGGATTCGCGACCTCTACGGCGGCGTGGAATACGGCGGCTTTTCCCGCTGGTAGCGGCCAACGGCCGCGGGTATTTGCCTGCGGCCTGGGCTACGGGAGGTGGAGGAAACTTATGGCGAGGAAGCTCCGCTCGGCGTTGCCTCGCGGAGCCTGTCCTACGGGAGCGGCCGACGGCCGCGGGTGTTTGCCTGCGGGCGGCCGACGGCCGCGGGTATCTGCCTGCGGCGCGGGCTACGGGAGGTTGGCAGGGACTTATGCGGGGAAGCTCCGCCCGGCGTTGCCTTGCGGAGCCTGTCCGACGGGGCGCGGGGGCCGCGGCACAGCGTATCACATCATGGAAAGGAGAAAACATGCCGACAAATTATGATCCGGGGGTGGATTACTCCGCCCTCATTGCACAGGAGGCGGCCAAGGGCGTGAACGCCAACAGGCCGCTGCTGGCGGCCTATGAGACGGCGCGCAACGCGAAGATCGCCGGCGAGGGGCTGGGCTACGCGCAGACGCACGTCTACACCCAGGAAGCCGGCAGGCCGCGCTATTACTACACGGCCACCGACCAGAGCGGCTACATCGACGAGCTGTATGACGCGGCGCGCTCGCGCTCGCTCTCCGCCCTGGAGGGGGCCTATGAGGCGCAGCTGGCGGCCCTTGACGGCGAGGCGGACGCCCTGCCCGCCGCCTACCGCGCGGCCAAAAACGCCGCCGCCGGCTCATCCGCCGTGGAGCGGCGGAACATCGACGAGAGCTTCGCCGCCGCCGGGCTCAACTCCGGCGCCGCCGCCCAGGCGCGGTTGAGCATGAGCACCCAGCTGCTGGGCGAGCTCTCCGCGCTGGACGCCGAAAAAGCGGCGCGGGAGGCCGACATTTCGGCCCGGCGCACGGCCGCCCTGGCCGAATACCGCTCCGCCATCGCCGCCGCCGTGGCGGAAAACGAAACGGCGCGGGCGCGCGCCCTCTATGAAGAGGCCGTGCGCGTGGACGAGAGCTACCGCGAGGCCGAGCAGGAGTTGGCGCTGCAGGAGAGCTATCTTGACATGCTGCCGGAGATCACCGCGGCCTACGCTTCCGCCGGCGCCCCGGCGGGCGGGACGTACAGCGCCGCGCGCGTGGAAAAAGGCGAGGAGGAGCGCGCGCCAGGCGCCGCTTCAGCCTCTCGCAGCGCGGCTTCCGGCGGCGGCGGAAAGCGCCTGATCGCCCTTATGTGACAGTTAAATATTTACAGCAAGCGCCCCGGGACGCCGTATCTGGCGGGCCGGGGCGTTTTTTATTTACGTTATTTACCTGCTTTGCAGTTAAAAATGGTATGCTGTTGTTTTGAGGTGACGTGACCGGCATAGAATATAACTTGTCCAAAAGGAGGAATTGGCATGACAGAATTGGCTGTGACATCGGAGCGGCTCGCGGAATTTGCCTCCGCGCTCCGCGCCGAGGAGCGGCTGCCGGCGACGGTGGAGAAGTACGTCCGCGACGTGCGGCGCTTCGGCGACTGGCTGGGCGGCGCGCCCGCCAGCCGCGAATCCGCGGCGGAGTGGCGGGAGCAGCTTGCCGGCCGGCTCTCGGCGGCCACCGTGAACGCCATGCTGGCGGCGCTGAACAAGTTCTTCGCCGTCATGGGCCGGGCGGACTGCCGCGTGAAGCCGCTGCGGACGCAGAGGCGCGCCTTCCGCTCGGCGGGGCGCGAGCTGACGCGCGGGGAATACGAGCGGCTGGTGGCCGCGGCGCGCGGCATGGGCCGCGAGCGCACCGCGCTTGTGATGGAGACGCTCTGCGCCACGGGCATCCGCGTTTCCGAGCTGCGGTATATCACCGTGGAGGCCGCGAGGGCCGGGCGCGCGGTGGTGCGGCTGAAGGGCAAGACGCGCGAGATACTGATACCGGAGAAGCTGAAGCGCGCGCTGCTGCGCTATGCGAAAACGAAAAAAACCGCCTCCGGCGAGGTGTTCCTCACCAGAAACGGCTGCCCGATATCGCGCAAGCAGGTTTGGGCGGAGATGAAGGCGGTGTGCGACCGCGCGGGCGTCCCCCGCTCGAAAGTGTTCCCGCACAACCTGCGGCACCTTTTCGCGCGCGCGTTCTATAAGCTCACGCGCGACGTGGCCAAGCTGGCGGACGTGCTGGGGCACTCGAACATCGAGACCACACGCATCTATCTGATCTCCACCGGCGAGGAGCACATGCGGCTGCTCGACCGGCTGGAGCTGGTACTGGCAACAGAATAGCTGTTTTGTCCTCAAGCGCTGAGGGCAATACATAACACACTGTGCAGTACAAGTAAGTTTAGCACAGTTAATTCAATATTTCAAGCCCTTTGCCTCCATTTTGGGCATGATTAACCAGACCGAAGAAGAACGTTTTTTCCTCGGTC
>DVOV01000188.1 GCA_018713375.1 Candidatus Scatomorpha stercorigallinarum
AAAGCCGAACCGGGCGCATCTGCGACTGGCTGAGCTGGAGCGCGAGGGCAAGCTGCGCGCCGTGGTCACGCAGAACATCGACGGGCTGCACCAGGCGGCGGGGAGCAAAAACGTGCTCGAGCTGCACGGGAGCATCCTGCGCGCTTACTGCACGCGCTGCCATGCGCCCTACCCGGCGGAGGCCATGAACCACTGCCGGGGCGTGCCGCGCTGCGACCGCTGCGGCGGCATCGTGCGGCCGGACATCGTGCTCTATGAAGAGCCGCTGGACCAGCGGGTGATGGAGCGCGCGCTGGAGTACATCCGCGGCGCGGAGGTGCTCATCATCGGCGGCACGTCGCTGGGCGTTTACCCCGCGGCGGGGCTGATAAATTATTACCGGGGCAATAAACTGGCCCTGGTCAACCTCTCGGAGACGCCGTATGACCGGTACGCCGACCTGGTCATCCATGAAAAGATAGGCGAGGTGTTTTCTCAGGTATGAGCCGTATCGACGTGCTCGGCGTCGGCTTTGACGACCTCACGATGGATGAGGCCGTGGAGCGGGCGCTGGGCTTCATGTCCGGGCGCGCAGCGCGCTATGCCTGCACGCCCAACCCGGAGATCGTGATGGCCGCGAAAAAGGACGCGGCGCTGCGCTCGGCGCTCGCCAGCGCCGACATGGTGCTGGCGGACGGCGTGGGCGTAACCAAGGCGGCGGCCATGCTCGGCACGCCGCTGAAAGCGCGAGTGCCGGGCATCGACTTCGCCTCCGGCGTGATGGCGCGCCTGGCGCAGAGGGGCGGGAGCGTTTTCCTCTTTGGCGCCAAGCCGGGAGTGGCCGTGGAAGCGGCGGAAAAGCTGAAGGGGATGTTCCCCGGGCTCATCGTCGCCGGCACGGCGGACGGCTATTTTACGGACGACGCGCCCATAGTGGAGGAGATAAACGCCGCGGGGCCGGACCTGCTGATGGTCTGCCTGGGCTCGCCCAAGCAGGAACTGTGGATGTCCGCCCACGCGGGGCGGCTGAACGCGGGGCTGATGGCCGGGCTGGGAGGCAGCCTGGACGTGTTCGCCGGGCGCGTGGAGCGCGCGCCGGAGGCCTGGCGGCGGCTGGGGCTGGAGTGGCTCTACCGCGTGATAAAGGAGCCCAAACGCCTGGGCCGCGTGATGAAGCTGCCGCTGTTCGTCGTGGAAGCGGCGGGGCAGCGGGCAAAGGGGAAGCGAGAGCATGGCAAACAGAGGTAAGATCGTCGTCCTTGAGGGCATCGACGGCTCGGGCAAGAGCGCGCAGTACCGGAGGCTGAGCGCCCGGCTGGAGCGGGAGGGCATCGCCTTCCGCAGCGCGGTGTTCCCGCGCTATGACCAGGAGAGCTCCGCGCTCATACGCATGTACCTCTCGGGGCAGTTCGGCGAGGACCCGAACGATGTGAACGCCTTCGCCTCCTCCATTTTTTACGCCGTGGACCGCTATGCGTCCTTCATGACGGACTGGAAGGACTATTATGAGGCGGGCGGGCTGATGCTGCTCGACCGCTATACGACCTCCAACGCCGTGCACCAGGGCGCGAAGCTCGGCGAGGGCGAGCAGCCGGCTTTTTTCGACTGGCTGTATGACCTCGAATATGGTAAGCTGGGCCTGCCGCGGCCCGACCTGGTGGTCTATCTTGAGGTCGACCTTGAAACCAGCCTGGCGCGGATGCGCCACCGGCAGGAAAAGACCGGCCGGCCCGGGGACATCCACGAGCGGGACGCGGAATATCTCCGCCGCTGCATCGAGACGGGCGAGCGCGCGGCCGCGCACTACGGCTGGCGGCGCGTGGCCCTGCGCAAGGACGGGGAGATACGCGAGATAGACGAGAAACACGAGGAGATCTTCTCCATCGTGCGCGGCGCGCTGTGATAAAAGACGAGAAGGTCGCGCTGCGCGCGCAGCTGCGCGCGGCGATCGCCTCGCTGCCGGGGGGGTATATCGCGAGCAGCGACGCGGGCATAATGGAAAATGTGCTCGCGCTGGCGGAATTCTCCGCCGCGGGGCGGGTGTTCGCCTATTTTTCCGTGGGGCGCGAGTGCGCCACCGCCGGCATCATCGCCGCCGCCGTGGCGGCGGGGAAGGCCGTGGCCCTGCCGAAAACGCAGGGCGCGGGGTGCATGTATTTTGCCGCCCATACGGGCGAGCTGGGCGCGGGGCGCTACGGCATCCCGGAGCCGCCGGCGGAGGCGAAAGCGCTGCTGCCGGGCAGGGGGGACGCGCTCATCGTGCCGGCCCTCTGCTGCGACGAGGCGGGATACCGGCTCGGGCAGGGCGGCGGCTATTACGACCGGCTGCTGGCGGGCTGCAGGGCCGTCTCCATATGCCTCTGCCGCGAGCGGCTGCTGCGCAAAAAAATACCCCGGGAGTGGAACGATCTGGCGGTGGATATCGTCGTAACGGAGGAAAGGGCGCTGCGGATAAAATAAAACAGGGCTCCGGAGAGCCCTGTGGAGTGGAGATACGCCTCAGCAGCAGTTGCAGCTGTTGTCGCAGGTGCAGGAGTTGTTGCAGCAGCCGGTGTTGCCGCCGCAGCTGAACAGGAGCAGAAGGATGATTATGATCCAGAAGCAGCCGCCATTGTTATTTCCGCAGAACATTTTATTTACCCTTTCTCCGCGCAACTGATTTTGGTGCCTGCCCGGCCCGCGCGGGGGCCGGGGGCGAGTTCTCTTAGTGCCGGACGGCGACCGGCGCCGGTACACACCGTCTGCGCCATAATATGCCCGCCGGGGCAAACACGTTACTTGGGAGATACCCGGATGCAGAACGAATTTGACAAGCTCAACAGGATATTCGGCGTCAACGGCGACGGGCAGGAGCCGCCGCAGGGCGCGGACGCGCCGCTGCCGGACACCGGCCCGGCGGAGGACGGCGGTCTGCCGGAGGGCGCGGAAGAGCCTGCGGCCCCCAGCCAGCCGCCCGCGGAGGACGCTGTGCAGGCGCAGGACGGGCCTGCGGAGGACGCCGGCGGGGAAGTACCTGCCGCCGCGGCCGATGAGGGCCCCGCCGGCGGCGAGGACGAGTCCGAGCGCCGGGCGATGGGGCTGCTGCACAAGCTGGACAGCATGATATACGACCCGGAGAAGCACGAGCAGCGCGCGCAGGAGCGCAAAAAGCGCCGCGCTGAGCGCCGCCGCGCCGAAGAGGAGGAAGAAGAGTTCACGGAGCGCGACTTCCGCCCCGTCAGGCAGCGGAGGGACGGCAGGCTCGGCTGTATGGGCGGCATAATGTACTTCGCCTTTGTTATAAGCGTCAGCGTCATCCTCGCTGCGCTCGGCTGGATGGCGGCGATGGACGTGCTCGCGCTGAACAAGCCGCAGCTGACGGCGGTCATCACGCTGCCGGACGAGATATTCTCCGAAGTCGAGGTGGAGATCACCGACGACGAGGGCAACGTCACCGGCACGGAGACGGAGCTGGCCGCGGACATCGACTATGTGGCAGACGTGCTCAAGAGCGCGGGGCTCATCGAGTACAAGCCGCTATTCAAGCTCTTCTGCGACATCTCGCACGCCGCCACAGACATCGACCCGGGGACGTACGAGCTGAACACGACCTATGACTACAACGCGCTGGTGCTGAGGATGCGCGAATCTTCCGCCATCCAGGTGACGGTGGAGCTGATGTTCCCCGAGGGCAGCACCATGGCAGAGATATTCGAAAAGCTGGAGGAGAACGGCGTCAGCACCGTGGAAGAGCTGGAGGACGCCGCCGCCAACTATGTGTTCAACTACTCCTTCCTTGACCCGACGCTGGGCGACGCGCAGAGGATGGAGGGCTATCTGTTCCCCGACACCTACCAGTTCTATCAGGACGAGCAGGCTTCGAGCGTCATCAACAAGTTCCTGCAGAACTTCAACACGCGCATCACCACCGACATGCTCAACCAGGCCGACAACCGCGGCATGACGCTGCGCGAGGTCATCACCGTGGCCTCCATGATCGAGTCCGAGGCGGCGAACGACGAGGAGCGGCCCATCATCGCCTCCGTCATCTACAACCGCCTGAACGCCGGGATGCCGCTGCAGATCGACGCCACGGTCATGTACGCGCTGGGCGAGCACAAGGAGTTCCTCACCGTGGAGGACACGCAGGTGCAGAGCCCCTACAACACCTATATCAACACGGGGCTGCCGGC
>DVOV01000189.1 GCA_018713375.1 Candidatus Scatomorpha stercorigallinarum
GTGAAATGCCCCGCGGCGGATCTATCCGCCGCGGGGCCATTAATCATGCCGCTCACTCCAGCATGGCGCGGAACTCGTCCTCATCGATGATGCGGATGCCGAGCTCCTGGGCCTTCGTGAGCTTGCTGCCGGCGTTTTCGCCGGCCAGGACGACGCTCGTCTTTTTGCTCACGCTGCCGGAGGTGCGCCCGCCGCGCGCTTCGATGAGGGCGGCGGCCTCGTCGCGCGTGAGCGTGGGCAGCGTGCCCGTGAGGACGAAGGTCATGCCGCGGAAGCGGTCGTCAAGCACGCGCTCGGCGCTCTCGAAGCTGACGCCCGCCTCGCGCAGGAGGCGTATCTGGTGCTGCGACTGCTCGAGCGAGAACCACTCGCGGATGAAGAGCGCCGTCACCGCGCCGATGTCCGGGATGGACTGCAGCTCCTCCTCGCTGGCGGCCATGAGCTCGTCCAGCGTGCCGAAGTGCTGGGCGAGGACCTTGCCCGCCTTGGAGCCCACCTGGCGGATGCCGAAGGCGCAGAGCAGCCGCGCGAGGCCGGCGGACTTGCTCTTTTCAATGGCGTTCATCAGGTTCTCGGCGGATTTTTTGCCCATGCGGTCCAGTCTGGCGATGTCCTCGGCGCGGAGATAGTATATCCCGGCGGGCGAGGTGAGCAGCCCGGCGGATATGAGCGATTCCGCGACGGCCGTGCCGAGGCCCTCGATATCCATGGCCTCGCGCGAGGCGAAGTGGACGATGTTGCGCAGGCGCTGGGCGGGGCATTCGGCGCCGGTGCAGCGCATCGCGACGCCGTCCTCGTCCCGCACGATGGGCGAGCCGCACTCCGGGCAGCGGTCGGGCAGGCGGAAGGGGACGGCGCCCTCGGGGCGCTTGGATTTCACGACCTCCAACACCTCGGGGATGATCTCCCCGGCCTTGCGGACGAGCACGGTGTCGCCGATGCGGACGTCGAGCTTGTCGATGAAGTCCTGGTTGTGCAGCGTGGCGTTGGTGACGGTGGTCCCGGCGAGGCGGACGGGCTCTATCACGGCCTTGGGCGTGAGCACGCCGGTTCGGCCGACCTGCACGGTGATACCGCGCACGACGCTCTCCTTCACCTCGGGGGGATATTTATAGGCCACGGCCCAGCGCGGCGCCTTGGCCGTGCTGCCGAGCTGCTCGCGCTGGGCGAGGGAGTTTATCTTGATGACCGCGCCGTCGATGCCGTAAGGGAAGGCGTCGCGCCCGTCGCCGATGGCCTCTATCCGCGCGCGGCACTCGTCCATGGTGCGGCAGAGTGTGTGCGGCACGACGTCGAAGCCGTATTCCGCGAGCGCGTCGAGCGATTCGGCGTGCGTTGCGAACTCGCGGCCCACGGCGCGCTGGACGTTGAAAACGATGATGTCCAGCTTGCGCGCGGCGGCCACTTTGGGGTCCTGCTGGCGCATGGAGCCGGCGGCGGCGTTGCGGGGGTTGGCCAGGAGCTGCTCGCCGCGTTCGGCGCGCTTTTCGTTCAGCTCCTCGAACACGGCGCGGGACATGTAGACCTCGCCGCGGACTATGAGCCGCTCCGGGAAGCTGCCGCGAAGCTGCTTCGGCAGGCTGCGCACGGTGCGCAGGTTTTCGGTGACATCCTCGCCGGTGACGCCGTCCCCGCGCGTCGCGCCGCGGACGAAAACGCCGTTTTCATACTCGAGGGACATGGAGAGGCCGTCAATTTTCGGCTCGACGCAGTATTCGCGCCCCTCCGGCAGGGCGGCGGCCATGCGCTCGTCGAAGGCGGCGAGCTCCTCGAAGGAGAACACGTCCGTCAAGCTCTCGAGCGGCACCTCGTGCTGCACGGGGGCGAAGCTGCTCTTCGCCGTGCCGCCGACGCGCTGGGTGGGGGAGTCCGGGTCGTAGAACTCGGGGTGCGCGGCCTCGAGCTCCTCGAGCCGGCGCATGAGCGCGTCGTACTCGAAGTCCGAGATGACCGGCGCGTCCTCGTCGTAATAATGGCGGTTGTGTTCAAGTATTTCGGCCCGGAGGGCCTCTATCTCGCGTTTCGGGTCCATATCATCGCTCCAAGTCTAAATAAGTCTGCGGCACCTCGCCCACTATGACGGTTTCGGCTATCAGGATCTCCGTCACGACCTGGGTGGAGACGGTGCGCCAGGGGAGCACAACGTCGATGTCCACCACCACGTCGAGCTTCATCTCGTGCTTCGTCTGGTTTATGCCGGCGGCGGAGAGCTCGTTTTTGAAGTCAACGCGGGAGGAGGTGAGCAGCGTGATGTCCACGGGGATGTCCGGCCCCTTGCCCAGCAGCAGGCTGGAGCCGAGGATGTTGCCTATCGGTATCGAGAGGCTGAGCTCCCCGCGGTCGGCGGCCTCCACGATGTCGGAGAGAAGCTCCGAGGAGAGGGCGTTGATGCGCGCCATATTCGCCTTGATGGCCGTCACCGCGCCGCTCTCGTCGCGGTCGATGGTGACGAAGTAGTCATAGCCGTAGTCGCGCCCGGCGAGCGTGCGGTTTATCGTGTCGTTCACACAGAGTGTCATCAGGTCCACCGCGTCCGACAGCACCATGTCGCAGGAGAGCTCGCGCAGGTACATGACGCTGCGCACGCCGACATAGAGCAGGAAAGTCAGCACGCACAGCACGATCAGCGCCCAGCGCGTGGCCCGGCGCATGGGCGGCAGGTGCAGGTCGAGATAGACAGGCCGCCGCGGCCTCCGCCGGCGGAGCATGGCATCACCCCCCTATGGGGAGTGTATGCGCCAGGCTGCGCCTGGATGCCCAGTCTGCGCCTGGAGGGCGGCCAACGGCCGCGGGTACTTGCCTGCGGCCCGCCCGCAGGGAGGGGGATGCAGGGACGAAAGTCCCTGCGGCCCATTTCTGAGAGATTTCTTTTGCTTGCGCCAAAAGAAACCCCTCAGACTCCAAAGAAAAGCGCTTTGGTGGGGATCGGAGCGTTTTGTGCGTGTTTTACAGGTTTTCAATTATCAAACGTGGTCATCCCGTCGGTGAATGAGTTCTCTGCATCGCCGACCGTGCGTTGCTCCCTGCGGTCGCGGCACTGCCTTGCAAACAATCGACCCGTCAGCGGCGCGAGCGTAAGCGAAGCCTTCCGCGGTCGGCGTTGGGGAGAGCCATACGACAGCGGGATGACCACCTGCGATACGTGGGAAGCCATAAAAGATAGTTCGCGCCTCCGATGCGCACCAAAAGCGTTTTTCTTTGGGGCGCCACACCCGTTTCTTTGGGCAAGACCAAAGAAATGGGGTGGCAAATGCCGGGTCAGGTGAGCATCTCCGCCACGGCGGCCATCACGCCGAGGCGGCCGGCTTCGTAGGTCAATCCGCCCTGAAGGAAGGCCATATACGGCTCGCGCATGGGGCCGTCGCAGCTGAGCTCGATGGACGAGCCCTGGATGAACGCGCCGGCGGCCATCACCACCTGGTCCTCATAGCCGGGCATCTGCCAGGCCTCCGGCGTGACGAAGGAGTCCACCGGCGAGCCGGACTGGATGCCGCGGCAGAATTTGAGCAGGTTCTCGCCCGTGCGCAGCACCACCGTCTGGATGATGTCCGAGCGGAACTCGCCGCTGGCGGGGAAGGTCTCGTAGCCCAGCGCTTCCAGCATGGCGGCGCAGAGGGCCGCCGTTTTCAGCGCCTGGGCCGTGGTGTGCGGGGCGAGGAACAGCCCCTGGTACAGACTGCGGTTCAGGCCGAAGGTGGCGCCGCACTCCCCGCCGATGCCGGGGACGGTGAGCCGGCAGGCGGCGTTTTCAACAAGATCCGCGCGGCCGGCGATGTAGCCGCCGGAGGGCGCGAGGCCGCCGCCGGGGTTCTTTATCAGCGAGCCGGCGATGAGGTCGGCGCCGACCATGGTGGGCTCGGCGGTGTCCGTGAATTCGCCGTAGCAGTTGTCCACCACCACGGCCGTCTCCGGCGAGGCGGACTTTATGACGCGGATTATTTCACCGATCTCCGGCACGGTGAGCGCGCGGCGGGAGTCGTAGCCCCTCGAGCGCTGCACGAGGGCCGCGGCGGGGCGGATCTCCCGCGCGGCGCGCGCGATGGCCTCGAGGTCCGGCCCGCCGGAGAGCGTTTCCACCTGCGCGTAGGCCACGCCGTATTCGCGCAGCGAGCCGTGCGCGCTGCCGCTGATGCCGATGGCCGTGCGCAGCGTGTCGTACGGTGCGCCCATCACGGAGAGCAGCGTGTCCCCCGGCTTCAATGCGGCGAAGAGGGCGGAGGCGATGGCGTGCGTGCCGTTGACGAAATTCACGCGCACCAGCGCGCTCTCCGCGCCGAAAACGCGCGCCCAGACCTTGTCCAGCGTCTCGCGGCCGAGGTCGTCGTAGCCGTAGCCCGTGGTGCCGGCAAAGCAGGGCTCCGAGACGCGCTGCTCCTGGAACGCCTCCAACACCCGGCGGGTGTTTTCCCGCGCGACGGCGTCTATTTCCTCAAAGCGCCCCGCCAGGCCGCGCTCGCACTCGGCGGCGAGGCGCTCAACGTTTTCCGGTATTTCACTCAGCTTCATTTTCCTTGAACTCCATTACTATATCTCTGAATTTGTCGCCGCGCTCGGCGAAGTTGTTGAAGCGGTCGAAGGACGAGCAGGCGGGGGAGAGCAGCACGATGTCCCCCGGGATGGAGGCGGCGCGCGCGGCCTCCACGGCGCTGCGCAGGTCGGGCAGGATGTGTATGGGCAGGCGCGACGGGTCATAGAACACGCTGTGCCGCACGGCGGCGGCGATCTGCTCCGCCGTGTCGCCCGTCAGGTAGAGGGACTTCACGCGCTCGGATATCTCGTCGCCCAGCGTGTCGAAGGAGATGTGCTTGTCGTGCCCGCCGGCGATGAGTATGGGCTTGGCGCGCATGGCGCGCAGCCCTGCTATCGTGCGCGTGGGGCTGGTGGCGATGGAGTCGTTGATGTACGTCACGCCGTTCAGCTCGCGGATGAACTCAAGGCGGTGGCGGACGCCGCCGTAGCTGCGCGCCACGTCGCGGCAGATGCCGGCGCCCACCATACCGTCCACCGCCGCGAAGGCGGCCATGTAGTTTTCCACATTGTGCACGCCGGGGATGCGTATCTCCGTCACCGGGATGATGGGCTCCACCTCGTAGCCGTGCGAGCGGTAGACCGTGCCGTCGCGGCAGAAAACGCCGTCCCGCACCGTCTCGCGGCGGGAGAAGAGCCGCACATGGCTCTTGGCCTCCTCGCCGAAGCGGGCCGTATAGGCGTTGTCGGCGTTCACGACGAGCACGTCCTGCGGCGTCTGCAGGGCGAAGATGCGGCGCTTGGCGTTGACGTAGTCGTCAAAGTCCGGGTGCTTGTCGAGGTGGTTGGGGGAGACGTTGGTGACCACGGCCACGTCCGGGCGGATGCTGATGCTGTGCAGCTGGAAGCTGGAGAGCTCCAGCACGGCGATGTCGTCCGGGCGCATCTCCGGCACCGAGGCGAGCAGGGGCTTGCCGATGTTGCCGCCCAGATAGACGTTGCGGCCGGCGGCGCGCAGCAGCTCGGCGATGATGGAGGACGTGGTGGTCTTGCCGTCCGAGCCCGTGATGCCGATGGTCAGGCAGGGGCAGAGGCGGAAAAAGGCCTCCATCTCGCTGGTGATCTCCGCGCCGTGGGCGGCGGCGGAGACGAGAGCCGGCTCCGTGGGCAGGACGCCGGGCGTGCGGAAGATGACGTCATAGCCGTCAAGGCCGGAGAGATAGCCCGCGCCGAGCGTCACCTCGGCGCCGCGCTTCCGGTAATCCTCCGCCTCGGCGCCCAGCTTTTCCTCGCCGCGCTGGTCGCGGACGGAGATGGGGAGGCCGGCGTTGAGCAGCAGCTCTATCAGCGGGCGGTTGCTGACGCCGACGCCCACCACGGCCACGCGCTTATCTTTAAGGGAAGAAATGTACTCTTCAAGGGTCATGGGAAATCACCTCACCGCCTGATTATATCCCGACCCGGCGGCAAATACAATAATTTTATTGACTTTGGGCGGCAAGGAGGGGTAAAATACTCGGCAGCGGGCCGGGCGGCCGCGCGTACACGGCGAAAGCCCGTGCGTGAGGAAAGTCCGGGCTCCACAGGGCAAGGATAACGGGTAACGCCCGCCAGGGGAAACCCTCGGACAAGTGCAACAGAGATATACCGCGTCGATCCTCCGCCAGGAGAGAAATCAAATGGGGTCCCCACGAAAGCCCTGCGCTTTCGTGGGGAAAGGAGGAGCAAGGGAGCGAACGCAGTTTTCGGCGAAAGCCGCTGGCTTTTGCCGGAAACGGAGGTGAGCGCACTTTGCGACGACGTAAGGGTGGAAAGGCGAGGTAAGAGCTCACCCGCCGCATGGAGACATGCCGGCGCTGTAAACTCTATCCGGAGCAACACCGTGGAAAGGGACATGAAGGCCGGCCCGGCCGTCCCGATGGAGGTGGCTTGAGGCGCGCGGCAACGCGCGTCCCAGATAGATGGCCGTCCACGACAGAACCCGGCTTACAGGCCCGCGCATAAAGCCGCGCCCCTATGGGGCGCGGCTTTTTGTAAAGGCCCAAACTGCGTTTGGAGGCATTTGCCTGCGGCCCGCCCGCAGGGAGGGGGATGCAGGGGCGAAGGCCCCTGCGACCCAATTCTGAGAGATTTCTTTTTGTCTTGTCAAAAAGAAACCCCTCAGACTCCAAAGAGAAAACCGCTTTGGTGGTAGTCGGTACGTAAAATCTGCCCGTTAGTTTAAGTGGTGACTGATTTTTAGGTGGTCATCCCGTAGTCGGATAGCCTTGCACAACGCCGACCGCGGTTGGCTTCGCTTCGCTCGCGCCGCTGACGAGATGATGATCGGCAGTGCCGCGAGCGTAAGCGAAGCAGTGCACGGTCGGCCAAGCTGCGCTTGGATGCAAAGAAGCGCGCCTCACCAACGGATGACCTCCGTTAGTGAGGCGCGCAGCGCATCTGCCTCCAGGCGCAGCCTGGG
>DVOV01000190.1 GCA_018713375.1 Candidatus Scatomorpha stercorigallinarum
CGAAGTCCCCCTCGTATTTTATTTCGCGTACTCTATCGCCTTCGTCTCCCTCAGCACGTGGACCTTGATCTGGCCGGGGTAGGTGAGCTCGTCCTCGATCTTCTTGGCGATGTCGCGGGCGAGGAGGACCATCTGGTCCTCGCTGACCTCCTCGGGCTTGACCATGACGCGGATCTCGCGGCCGGCCTGGATGGCGTAGCAGCCGGCGATGCCGGGGAAGGAGCGTGTGACGGCCTCCAGCTTCTCCAGGCGCTTGACGTAGTTCTCCACGTTCTCGCGGCGCGCGCCGGGGCGGGAGGCGGAGATGGCGTCCGCCGCCTGGACGATGCAGGCGATGACGCTGTGCGGCTCCACGTCGCCGTGGTGGGCCTCGATGGCGTGCAGCACCTCGGGGGATTCCTTGTACTTGCGGGCGATGTCCACGCCGATGGAGACGTGGCTGCCCTCGACCTCGTGGTCGATGCTCTTGCCCAGGTCGTGGAGCAATCCCGCGCGCTTGGCGGTGGTCACGTCCACGCCCAGCTCGGCGGCGATGAGGCCGGAGAGCTGCGCCACCTCGATGGAGTGGTTGAGGACGTTCTGCCCGTAGCTGGTGCGGTACTTCATGCGGCCCAGCAGGCGGATGATCTCCGGGTGCAGGCCGTGGATGTTGGTCTCAAAGGCGGCGCGCTCGCCCTCCGATTTGATGGTGGCGGCGACCTCCTTCTGGGCCTTGGCGACCATCTCCTCGATGCGGGCGGGGTGGATGCGGCCGTCCTGGATGAGGCGCTCGAGCGCGATGCGCGCGACCTCGCGCCGGACGGGGTCGAAGCTGGAGAGCGTGATGGCCTCCGGCGTGTCGTCGATGATGAGGTCACAGCCCGTGAGCGTCTCAATGGAGCGGATGTTGCGGCCCTCGCGGCCGATGATGCGGCCCTTCATCTCGTCGTTGGGGAGTGGTACGACAGAGACGGTGATCTCGCTGGCGTGGTCGGCCGCGCAGCGCTGGATGGCGGTGGCGATGATCTCTCGCGCGCGCTCCTCGGCCTCGTCCTTATATTTGGCCTCCACCTCGCGGACTTTGGCGGCCATTTCGTGCGTCACCTCGGTCTCCACGCTGGAGATGAGGTACTGCTTGGCCTCGTCCACGGTGTAGCCGGAGATCTTCTCCAGCATCTCGAGCTGGCTCTTCTTGACGAGCTTTATCTCCTCCTGCATGGCCTCCGCCTGGCTGAGCTTCTGGTTGAGGCTCTCGGTCTTTTTCTCCAGGGTGTCGGTCTTGCGGTCGAGCGTCTCCTCCTTCTGCTGCAGGCGGCGCTCCTGCTTGCTGAGCTCCGCGCGGCGTTCCTTCACCTCGCGCTCATACTCGCTGCGGCTCTTGTGTATCTCCTCGCGCGCTTCCACCAGCGCTTCACGCTTCTTGCTCTCGGCGGCCTTGATGGACTCGTTGATGATCCGCTTGGCCTCCTCCTCCGCGCTGGAGATCTCGCGCTCGGCGACTTTCTTGCGGTAGACGATGCCGAGCAGGAAGCCTATGACAAGCACCACGGCCACGGCGGCCACGATGCCCACTATTTCCCAGAACATGGTATCGGTAACGTGCCTCCTTTTCTTTGTGTTTTGCTGAAATCAAGACGGGCAGCTTCGCGCTCTCCGCCCGTGTAAAGGTTAATATCAAAGGAGGTTCCCCAACCCCCCTGTAATATTATCGTAATATTCTACACCGTAAAACCGTGTTATGTCAAGCCAAAACCGCGCGCGGCGGCGCTTGCCTTTTGGCGGCGGGCGGTGTATCATCGGCATATATGCGAAAACGCGCTGAGGGAGGTGCCGCCTATGGCGCTGGAACTGGTGGACGGGCTGCTGCGCACGGACGAGGTGCTGGAGCTCTTTGAGGAGTATACGGGCTGGATCGTAGCGCAGGACGCGGCGACGGCCGCCGTGCTGGGAGCGCAGGGCTATGCGGAGGAGCGCGCCGCGCTCTCTGAGCGCTACGGCCCGCCGGGCGGGAAGCTGCTGCTGGCCCTGGCCGACGGCGAGCCGGCCGGCTGCGCCGCGCTGCACGCCTTCGGCGATGATGGCGCGTGCGAGCTCAAGCGGCTCTATGTGCGCGAGGCGTACCGCGGCTGCGGGGCGGCGGGCGCGCTCGTGCGGCGGCTGCTCGATTTCGCGCGCGAACGCGGCTACACGCACGTGCTGCTGGACACGCTGCCCTTCATGGGCAGCGCCATCGCCATGTATGAGCGCCTGGGCTTCCGGCGCGTGGGGGCCTACTACCCCAGCCCCTATGAGGGCACTATTTACATGCGTCTTGACCTCGGCGGCGGAAAGTATTAATATGTGCGCATGACAGCCGAATATCACAGGCTCCGCGCACTTGTGCGCGCCTGAGCGCCGCGCCGGACGCGGCGGGAGGGGGCGTGGGAAGCGCGGTGAGAATCCGCCGCAACGTCCATTGCCGTGAAACGCCGCGCCGCCGTGCGCGCGCGGAAGCCGGAATGCCGCCGGGCCTGTGCGCGTGAACGGGCCCCCGGGAACGGGGGGCGCGGGCGCTGTGCTTCGCCGCGCACGGGTGCGCGGCGGGCTTTGCCGTGCCCTCCGCCCTCGCACAAGGGCGGAGGGCGCTTTGCCTTTTCCGTTGTCAAATATCCGGAAAAGAGGAAAAACACATGAAAGACCGCACGAAAATGACCGCACTGGCCCTGGCGCTGCTGCTCTGCCTCTCCCTCGCCGCCTGCGGCGGCGCGGAGGGGGGCGGCAGCCTCTGGGACAGCGCGCTCTACACCGCCGGCACCGAGCTCGGCGAGGGCGCGAAGACCATCACCTTCGAGTGCACGGCCGCCGGGCGCACCGTCGCCTTCACCATCCACACGGACGCGGAGTACCTGCGCGGCGCGCTGGAGGAGCACGGCCTCATCGCCGGCGACGAGAGCGAGTTCGGGCTCTATGTGAAGTCCGTCAACGGCATGGCCGCCGACTACGAGGCCGACGGGCTCTACTGGTCGCTCTACGTGGACGGGGAGTACGCCACGAGCGGCGTGGACACCACGGCCGTGACGGACGGCGGGAGCTACGCTTTTGTCTGCGAGGCCGCGTAAGCGCCCGCTGAGCGCGCGGGAGACGGCGCTCTTCGCCATGCTGGGCGTCATCATGTACGCCGGCAAGGCGGCCATGGAGCCGCTGCCGAACATCCACCCGCTGGCGCTCTTCATCGTGGCCACGACGCTCGTCTACCGCCGGCGCGCGCTCTACCCGCTCTACGCCTATGTGCTCATCAACGGCCTGCTGGCGGGCTTCGCGCCCTGGTGGCTGCCGTACCTCTACATCTGGCTGCCGCTCTGGGGCGCGGCCATGCTGCTGCCGCGCGGCATGGGCCCCCGGGCGGCGGCGGCCGCCTGCTGCGCCGTCTGCACGCTGCACGGCCTGGCCTTCGGCGCGCTCTACGCCCCGTCGCAGGCGCTGCTCTACGGCCTGGACTGGCGCGCTACGCTGGCCTGGATCGCCGCCGGGCTGCCATTCGACGCCGTGCACGCCGCCGGCGACCTGGCGATGGCCACCCTGGCCGTGCCGCTCACGCGCCTGCTCGCGCGATCGAGCCGCCGGGCGGGCATCCCCTGCGTGCCGCCCGCCTGGGCGCAAATGTGAGAAAAACGTAAGAAAACCGGCGGCGATCCTTGATATTTCCCGCGCCGCGGCGTGTTATCATCTCTGCTGCCGGCAACGCATGAGCGCCGCGCATGAAGGAGGAGCAACATGAGAAGAGGCAGATACGACGACTATTACGACGAGGTCTACGGCCGCACGCCGCCGCGCCGGCGGCGGAAAAAGCGCGGGCGCGGATTTTTGCTGCTGCTCGTGCTGCTGCTGGCGCTGGGCGCGCTCTATATGGTGCGCAGCGGTGGGCTGCGCGTGCTCAGCGTGCCGCAGGAGAACATCGAAACGGACTTTGAAGTGGACCTGGAGGCCCTCGCCGCGCGCATCACGCCGGATATGGCCGGCGCCGACGGCCTGGGCGCGGCGGAGGCGCAGGAGCTGCTCGCCGCGGCGGAGGAAGCCCACGGGGAGCGCGCCGATATGCTCGCCTTCATGGCGGAGAACATCGGCATCTACTCCGAGGAGGCGTACAAGACCGCGCTGGTGACGCCGGAAAAGACGGCCTTCGCCCTGCTCACGCCCTTCATGAGCGAGCAGAGCGAGGCGAGCGCCTATATCAGCCTCACGCCGGGGGAGATACCCTATCTGCTGCAATACGACAGCCGCTGGGCCTACCACCGCTATGGCAGCTCCTACATGGGCTACACGGCCTGCGGCCCCACCTGCCTCTCCATGGCCGCCCTGGCCCTGACGGGCAACAGCGCCTATACGCCGCCCTATGTGGCCGACTGGGCGGAGGCCAACGGCCACTATGTGCCCGGCGCGGGCACGGCCTGGACGCTCTTCACCTCCGGCGCGGCGGCCTTCGGCCTCAACGGCCAGGCCATCAGCGCCGGGCGCACGGACCTGGCGGAGCGCCTGGAGCGCGGGGAGATCATCGTCGCCTCCATGCTGCCGGGCGACTTCACCACCAGCGGGCACTTCATCCTCATCGTCAGCAGCGAGGCGCTGGGCTTCCGTGTGTACGACC
>DVOV01000191.1 GCA_018713375.1 Candidatus Scatomorpha stercorigallinarum
TTTCTTCTACTGAATATTAATATATAATATTTTCTACAATAAATCAATTATGGGTTATGACGAATTCTGATAGCTATTTTTGTTGATTATACTTATTTAATATGACGTATCACCGCGTAAAAAGTTCCGCAAAAAACACAGGCCGGGAAATTACCGGCCTGTGTTTTTATTCTTCCTCGGTTACATGCTCCCAGCTAACGTCCCCGATGCTGAAATCTGCCGAATTCGGCAAATATCCGGCGGCGAAGCCGAGGCTTTCGAGCGTGAGCACGCTGCCGTCCGCCGCGGTGAAATCCGCCGGCAGGTCGTAGCGCCCGGACACCATATCGCCTATGCCCTCAAAAAAGGCTATCTCATTGCCCGTCGGCAGGTCCTTTTCGCGGCTGTAGGTGACGCCGTTGACGGTGATATCGCCGCTGAGCGTGCCCGGCTTTGTCAGCGAGCGCTGCAGGATGAGGTCAAACTCCGCCTCGGCCTCCGTGCCGTCCGCTGTGACGACTGTCAGCGTGCCGGCGGCCTCCTGCGGGCGCAGGTTGAGCAGCGCGACGATGATGCAGAGCACGACGGCGACGCCGATCAGTATCCACTCGCCGCGGGTCATCTTCCAGCTCTTTTTGACCTTCCCGGCGGGCTTTTTTTCGCTCTCCGCGGGCTTTTCCGCCTCGGGGGCGGGCTGTTCCTGGCTGTTCTTTATCTCTTCGCTCACTTCAAAACGACCTTATTGAAATTCTTCTTGCCGCGGCGCAGCACAACGCCGGCACGCAGTTCTTCGGCGGTGAAGGTCTTGGCGATGTCTTCAACCTTCTCTTCGTTGGCGGTGACGCCGCCCTGCTGCACATTGCGCCGCGCGTCGCTGCGGGAGGCGCAGAGGCCGGACTTCACGAGCAGCGCCAGTATATCCGCCGCGCCGTCGGTGAGCTCGTCCTCATGTATCTCCGTCTCCGGCATGTGCTCAGCCGCGTTGCCGCCGCCGAAGATGGCCCTCGCGCCCTCGCGGGCCTTTTTGGCCTCCTCCTCGCCGTGGACAAGGCTGGTGAGCTCGGTGGCCAGTATCTCCTTGGCCTCGTTGATCTTGGCGTCCTTCCAGGTGGACATCTCGTCGATCTGCTCCAGCGGCAGGAAGGTCATCTTGCGCAGGCAGTTCATGACATCCGCGTCGTCGATATTGCGCCAGTACTGGTAGAACTCATAGGGGCTGGTCTTGTCCGGGTCGAGCCACACGGCGCCGGCCTGGGTCTTGCCCATCTTCTTGCCCTCGCTGGTGAGCAGCAGGGTGATGGTCATGCCGTAGGCGTTCTTGCCCAGCTTGCGGCGGATGAGCTCGGTGCCGCCGAGGATGTTCGACCACTGGTCGTCGCCGCCGCACTGCATGACGCAGCCGTACTTCTGGAACATATGGTAGAAGTCGTAGCTCTGCATGATCATATAGTTGAACTCAAGGAAGCTGAGGCCCTTCTCCATGCGCTGTTTATAGCACTCGGCGCGCAGCATGTTATTGACGGAGAAGCAGGCGCCCACATCGCGCAGCAGCTCGATATAATTGAGCTTGAGCAGCCACTCGGCGTTGTCCAGCATAAGCGCCTTGCCCTCGGAAAAGTCGATGAACTTGCTCATCTGCACCTTGAACTTCTCCGCATTGGCCTGTATCTGCTCCTGGGTGAGCATCTTGCGCATGTCCGTGCGGCCGGAGGGGTCGCCGACCATGGTCGTGCCGCCGCCGAGCAGGGCGATGGGCCTGTTGCCCGCCAGCTGCAGGCGGCGCATCAGGTTGAGCGCCATGAAGTGGCCGATGTGCAGGCTGTCCGCCGTGGCGTCAAAGCCGATATAGAACGTGGCCTTGCCGGCGTTTATCAGCTCCCGGATCTCTTCCTCATCCGTAAGTTGGGCTATCAGCCCGCGTGCCTTGAGTTCTTCAAAAATCTGCATCGATCTTTCTCCTTCACAATTTAAAATCGCGCGTACCCTCTCTGAAATACGGCGCTGTGTACGCCGCCAGCGCCCGGCGCGCAGCAATACGGCGCGTTCAGCGCGCTGTCACGGCGGCCAGGCCTGCATAAAGACGCTCTGCCGCCGGTTTTCCGGCAGTGTCGTCATTTTTCTTCGTATTTTTCGATGAGCCCGGCGGCGTGCTCCGCGCACCAGGCCATGTACTGCCTGCAAACGGACTTGTCCCCGCCGTTCTTTTCCATCAGGTCGGTACAGCGGATGACTTCAAAGGCCTCGCGGAAGCCCTTCCCCAGCTCTGACACATACCCGGCCAGCGGCGCGTCGGGTTCCCCGGCCTTTTCGCCGCGCGCCAGGGCCATGCCCATGGCCAGCACCGCGCCGGCATAGGCCCCGCAGGCCTCTCCCGCGCGCAGCCCGCCGCCAAGCCCGGCGCTCAGGCGCTTCGCCGTTTCGATATCAAGGCCCACCCGCTCGGCAAGCGCACAGAGCACACTCTGGGCGCAGTTGCAGCCGCTGTCGCGGAACGCCAGCGCTTTTTCCCCGTAATTCATCCCATTCCCTCCTGCTTATACTTTTCCGCCGCGTCGAGCTGTTCGGCGGCGCTTGCCAGCGTGATATCCGTTATATTGTCGCCGCCGTGCAAACGGGCGATCTCCCTTATCCTTCCCTCGCGCTCGAGCGGCGTGACGGCCGTATAGGTGCGCCCGCCGCGCTCGCGTTTTTCGATGTGGAAGTGCGTGTCCGCCATGGCGGCGATCTGCGGCAGGTGCGTCACGCAAATGACCTGCTTGCGCCGCGAGATATGCGCCAGCTTCTCCGCCACGCGCTGGGCGGCGATGCCGGAAACGCCCTCGTCTATCTCGTCGAACACCAGCGTGCCCACGGCGTCTCGCTCGCTGAGCACATCTTTCATAACCAGCATGATACGCGCCAGCTCGCCGCCGGAGGCTATCTTCGATATACGCCCGGGCGTCTCGCCCGCGTTGGCGCTCATCAGGAAGCGCACCTCGTCGCAGCCCGTGTCATCAAATCCCGGCTCGCCCGCCTTGGGCGTTATCTCCACCAGGAAGCGCACGGAGGGCATGGAGAGCTCGCTCAGCCCCTCTCGTATCCGTTTTTGCAGCTCTTTTGCCGCGGCGGCGCGCTTTTTTGAAAGCCCTTTTGCGGCATTATACGCCGTTTCCCGCTTTTTGGCAAGTTCACCTGTCAGTTTTTCACGTTTTTCATCGGCATATTCGATATCCTCCAGGGCGCGCCGGCTCTCCTCCAGGATGGCGATCAGCCCGGCTTCATCAGCGGCATACTTTTTCTCCAGCCGGTGCAGCTGCGCAAGGCGCGTTTCCAGCTGGTCGTACTCCTCTGGCGAAAAGTCCAGGCTCTCGCGCAGGTCGCGGATGCGCTCGGCGGCGTCCTCCATCGTCAGCCGCGCGCCGTCGATCTCCTCGGCTGTGCCGCTCAGCTCCGTTGCCCAGGCCGCCGCGCGCGACACCTGCTCCGCCGCTGCCCCCGCCATTTCGCAGGCGCTTCCGTCCGCGCCGTACAGCGCGTCATAGGCCGCGTCCAGCGCCTCGGTGAGCCGCCCGGCGTTACGCAGCAGGTCGCGCCGCGCGCTGAGCTCGGCCTCCTCGCCCTCGCGCAGCTCAGCCGCCGAGAGCTCTTCCACCCGGTAGCGGTAGGCGTCCGCCAGGCGGCGCTTCTCGTCCTCGCCCATGTCCAGGCGCCGCAGTTCCTTCAATGTGTCCGTGTACTCGCCGTAGACGGCCCTGTAGGCCTCAAGCTCGGGCCCCATCCCGGCAAAGCCGTCCAGGTACGCGCGGTGGCGCGTCTCGTCCATCAGCTGCCGGCCGTCGTTCTGGCCGTGTATGTCCAGCAGCTGCGAGCCAAGGGCGCGCAGCTCGGCGGCGGTGACGCTCTCGCCGTTGACGGAGGCGCTGCTTTTGCCGTCCGCGCTCACACGGCGGCGGATGACGATGCCCTCGTCGCCGCTCTGGGCGTCATAGGCCCCGACGGGCTCGAGGTCGCGCTCCTTCAGCCAGGCCTCGGCCCGCTTGTCGCTGAACACCGCGCTGACGCCCGCGCGGGCCGCGCCTGTGCGCACAAGCTCGCGGCTGGCGCGGCCGCCGAGC
>DVOV01000192.1 GCA_018713375.1 Candidatus Scatomorpha stercorigallinarum
GACGGCGCCGGCGACAGCGCCGCCATCAAGGACCGCATCGGCCAGATCAACAACCAGATCGCCGTCACCACCAGCGACTATGACAAGGAGAAGCTGCAGGAGCGCCTGGCGAAGCTCTCCGGCGGCGTGGCCGTCATCAAGGTCGGCGCGGCCACCGAGACCGAGATGAAGGAGAAGAAGCTCCGCATCGAGGACGCCCTCAACGCCACCCGCGCGGCCGTTGAGGAGGGCATCGTTGCCGGCGGCGGCAGCGCCTACGTCATGGCTGCAAAGGCCGCGGCCAAGCTGGCCGAGACCCTGAGCGGCGACGAGAAGACCGGCGCCGACATCATCGCCAAGGCCCTGCTGGCCCCCATCAAGCAGATCGCGGCCAACGCCGGCGTCGAGGGCGCTGTCGTGCTCGAGAAGGTCTCTGCCAACGAGAGCGCCACTTTCGGCTACGACGCCGCCAACGACACCTACGGCGATATGATCGCCATGGGCATCGTGGACCCGACCAAGGTCTGCCGCAGCGCCATCGAGAACTCCAGCTCCGTCTCCTCCATGGTCCTCACCACCGAGAGCCTGGTGGCCGACCTGCCGGAGAAGGCTGCCCCCGCCGCCCCCGCGGGCGACATGGGCGGCATGTATTGATGCCGGGCAAGAGAGCCGGATAAAACGCACCGGGCGCCCCGCCAAATGGCGGGGCGCCTTTTTCATGCGCCATTACGCAAATTTTACACGATATAATGTAAATTATACTTGACATATTGTCGCCTCCATGCTAAGCTGTAGCCACGAACATAAAAGGAGGCGGCAATGATGGCCGACAAATTCAGGACCAGCGAGCAAAAATATGACGAGCGCCAGACCGCCGTGCGCGGCCGGGCCTTCAAGTGGGGGTACGCGACGCTGCTGGTGGCGCTGCTCGCGTATTCGGTGACGGACGGCATCTGGGACTGGTGCGTCCCCTTCGCCGGCTGCGCGATAGCGATAACGGTGTCGCTCGTGCCCTTCGGCTGGATCAGCATCCTCGGCGAGGCCTACTGGTGGACGAGGGCCAGCCGCCTGGGGCAGTACGTGACGATGGCCCTGCTGGGGCTGCTCAACCTGGGCCTCGCCGCGGCGGACGCGGCGGAGGGCCGGCTGGTGGAGGACGGCGTCCTCCAGATAGGCGGCGCCAACCTCGCGCTGGGCTGCGTGTTCATATTCGTGTTCATCGTGTCCTTCATCCAGGGCCGCCGCGCGAAAAGGGGCGGCGAGGAATGAAGAACCTGCGCATGAAATCGGCCCGCGCGGCGCTGGACATGTCCCAGCAGCAGCTGGCGGACGCCGTCGGCGTCACGCGCCAGACGATAAACGCCATCGAAAAGGGCGACTACAACCCGACCATCCGCCTCTGCCTGGCCATCTGCCGCGCGCTGGGCAAAACGCTCGACGAATTGTTCTGGGACGAGGGCTGAGCGGCGCATAATCGCATTTCCTCCCGCGCACACTATGGGCACATCTTACCGCAGGAGGAATAAAAAATGAGAAAACATAAAATATCCCTGCTCTGCGCCGTCCTCTGCGCCGCGCTGCTCTTCTCCGCCGTCCCCGCCCTGGCCGAGGGCGCCGGGGCCGCCGCCGGCGCGCCGGTGGCCGAGAATCTGGAGCTGAACACCTACCGCAACGTCTCCGTCGGCGGGCGGCTCTCCGCCGTGGACCCGGAGGGCGACGCGCTGACCTTTGAGATCACCACCGAGCCGGGCAAGGGCACGGTGGAGCTGACGAAGGACGGCCGCTTCGTCTACACCCCGGACAAGGACCGCCGAGGCCGCGACTACTTCGGCTACAAGGCCACGGACAGCGAGGGGAACGCCTCGCAGGAGGCCACGGTGATCATCCGCATCTCCAAGCAGAAGACCCAGACCACCTACAGCGACATGGCCGGCGACGGCGCGGGCTACGCCGCCACGCTGCTGGCCGAGGAGGGCATCTTCACCGGCGAGAAGCTGGGCGGCCAGTGGGTGTTCGCGCCCGGACGCGGCGTCACGCGCGGCGAGTTCCTCAGCATGTGCATGGAGCTGTGCGGCACGAAGCTGCTCAACGGCGTGGCCTCCACCGGCTTCACGGACGACCTCGACATCCCCCTCTGGCAGAAGCCCTATGTGGCCACCGCGCTGATGGACGGCGTCATCAGCGGCTACTCCGCCGAGGGCGGCGCGGCCTTTGAGCCCAACGAGCCCATCAGCCGCGCGGAGGCCGCCGTGATGCTCGACTCCGCGCTGGACCTCTCCGACGCCGAGTCGGCGATGGCCGAGGGCGCGCCCGAGTGGGCGGCCCAGGCCGTGGCCAACACCAGCGCCTGCGGCATCCCCGTCGGCGCGCTCTACTCCGCCGAACTCACGCGCGCGGACGCCGCCGAAATGCTCGCCGCCGCCATCCAGGTGCGCGACTCGCGCACCTGAGCGCGCTCACTATCCCGCCGCGGGACGCATCAGCGTCCCGCGGTTTTGCCGTTGACAAAGCGGGCCGTTTGGGCGATAATCAGCTTGTTATGAAAGAGCTGACAGTAAAAAAGAACGACGCCGGGCAGCGCCTTGACCGCTTTGTGGGCAAGGCCGTGCCGCTGCTGCCCGAATCGCTGCTGCAAAAATACATCCGCCTCAAGCGTATAAAGCTCAACGGCAAGGGCGCCAGGCGGGACACGCGCCTGGCCGAGGGCGACGTGCTCAGCCTCTACATCAACGACGAGTTTTTTGAAAAACCGCGCGAGGAGAACAGCTACCTGCGCGTTGGCACGCCGAAGCTGGACATCGTCTATGAGGACGAGAACATCCTGCTGGCGGACAAAAAGCCGGGCGTCCTCTGCCACAGCGCCGGGGCCTGGGACTACAACACCCTCATCGCGCACATCCAGGCCTATCTCTACCAGAAGGGCGAGTGGCGGCCGCGGGAGGAGAATTCCTTCGCCCCCGCGCTCTGCAACCGCATCGACCGCAACACCGGCGGCATCGTCATCGCCGCCAAGAACGCGGAGGCCCTGCGCGTCATGAACGAGAAGATAGCCGCGCGTGAAATCGAAAAATACTATCTCTGCGTCGTCTCCGGCCGGCCCAAGCCGCCCGAGGGCAAGTTAGAGGGCTTCCTCTTCAAGGACGCGGCGAAGAACCGCGTCTACGTCCGCGCAAAGCCCGAGCCGGGCGCGCGCACAGCGGTCACGTACTATAAAACGCTCGCAAGCCGCAGCGGCCTCTCGCTCGTGGAGTGCCGCCTCGGCACCGGCAGGACGCACCAGATAAGGGCGCAGATGGCCGCGGCCGGCACGCCGCTGCTCGGCGACGGGAAATACGGCGACGGGCGGCGCAATCGCGACGCCGGCGAGAGCGGCCAGCTGCTGTACTCCTACAGGGTTGATTTTGACTTCAAGACCGACGCCGGGGCGTTAAATTACCTCAAAGGCAGGAGCTTCAGGGTGTCAAAAGTGGACTTTGCCGACAAATATTTCCCCGGAGCGAAATTTTGATTGACAAAGCCGCCCGATATATGTATTATTCATGTGTAATCTGTCAGAGAGCCCCCTCTCAGGCGGCAGGGTTATTATGTGTTAGGAGCCGTAATCATCCGTGCCATCTGAGAGGGGGCTTTCCCGATATTTGATGTTTTCATCAGGGCACAGATCAAAAAAGAGTTCTAAAAAGAACGCTGAACACTCAAGGCCGTTATGACCCGGGCTGTAGCGAGCGGAATGGCGAGCAGATCTTCCGTATGGGAAAGTGCGCGCCGCGCAGGAATACTTTGTGTATTTCAAGCGGCGCTCACGAAGCCATACGGGAAATATGCCGCCAGGCCGCCGCGCCCGGCCCGGGCCATGGCGGCCAAAACAAAGAGGGGGAGGATAATGTCCAAAGAACTGATTCGGCTGGTAAATTGCCGAATGGATTTTGACGGCGAGACCGTCCTCGATTCTATCAACATCTATTTTAACGACAGCGAATTCCTCACACTTCTGGGCCCATCGGGCTGCGGCAAGACGACGACGCTGCGCATCATCGGCGGCTTTTTGCAGCCGACGGGCGGCGACGTGCTCTTCGACGGTGTGAGGATTAATGATGTCCCGCCGCACAAACGCAGGGTAAACACGGTGTTTCAGAAATACGCGCTGTTCCCGCACCTCAACGTGTACGAGAACATCGCCTTCGGCCTGCGCATCGCCAAGCTGCCGGCCCGGGAGATCGACGCGCGCGTGACGGAGATGCTGGAGATCGTCTCCCTCAGGGGCTTTGAAAAGCGCAAGCCGGACCAGCTCTCCGGCGGCCAGCAGCAGCGCGTGGCCATCGCCCGCGCGCTGGTCAACCGCCCCAAGGTGCTGCTGCTCGACGAGCCGCTGGGCGCGCTCGACCTGCGGCTGCGCAAGGACATGCAGAACGAGCTCAAGCGCATCCAGCAGCAGCTGGGCATCACGTTCATATATGTAACGCACGACCAGGAGGAGGCCCTGGCCATGAGCGACACCGTGGTCGTCATGGACCGCGGCCGCATCCAGCAGATAGGCACGCCGGAGGGCATCTACAACGAGCCCAAGAACGCCTTCGTGGCGGACTTCATCGGCGAGAGCAACATCCTCGACGGCGTCATGCGCGCGGACTATGTGGTCGAGTTCTTCGGCCGCAAGTTCCGCTGCCTGGACAGGGGCTTCCAGAAGGACGAGCCGGTGGACGTCGTCATCCGCCCGGAGGACGTGGACATCGTCCCCGCGGACAGCGGCCACCTCTGCGGCACGGTGACGAGCGTCACCTTCAAGGGCGTGCACTACGACACCATCGTCGATTTCAAGGGCTTCAAGTGGCTCATCCAGACCACGGACCTCCACCAGCCCGGCGAATACATCGGCATCAAGCTCACGCCCAACGACATCCACGTCATGCACAAGAGCGAATACTCCGGCATGTTCGGCGACTACAGCTCCTACAGCGCCGAGTACGACGAGATAAACGACCCCGACGCGGTCATCGGAGGGGAGGAATCTCCCGAGGAGGCGCTCAACAATGAAGAGTAAGTTCCTCGCCGGGCCCTACATCGCCTGGATGGCCATCTTCACTGTCGTCCCCCTGGCGATGGTGGCCTACTTCGCCTTCACGGACAACTCCGGCGCCTTCACGCTCGACAACCTCGCCTACGCCGCGGAGTACTGGCCCGTGCTGCTGCGCTCGGTGCTCTACGCCGTGGCCGCCTGCGCCATCTGCCTGGTGGTGGGCTACCCGGTGGCCTATGTCATCGCCCAGTCCACGCAGCGCACGCAGCGCGTGCTCTACCTGCTGGTGACGCTGCCGATGTGCATGAGCTTCCTGCTGCGCACGCTGGCCTGGGTGGCCCTGCTGCGCGACACGGGCATCATCAACAGCTTCCTCGGCCTCTTCGGCATCGGCCCCGCGCCGCTCATCCGCAACGCGGGCAGCGTCATCATGGGCATGGTGTACACCTACCTGCCCTACATGATAATGCCGCTCTACACCGTGATAGCCAAGCTCGACCCGCGGCTGATCGAGGCCGCGCAGGACCTCGGCTGCGACAATGTGCAGACCTTCCGCCGCGTGGTGCTGCCGCTCAGCCTGCCGGGCATCGTATCCGGCATCACCATGGTCTTCGTCCCCGCGGTGAGCACCTTCTACATCTCCCAGAAGCTCGGCGGCACCGGCGACATCATGATCGGCGACATCATCGAGCGCCAGTTCAAGGGCAACCTCAACCAGAACCTGGGCGCGGCCATGAGCCTCATACTGATGGTCCTGGTGTTCATCAGCATCGGCCTCATGAACCGCTTCACGGACGACGAGGAGGTGGCCACGATATGAAACGCCTCGGCAAGGTCTGGACCTTCCTCGTCTACCTCTTCCTCTACGCGCCGATGATCGTGCTCTTTGTCGGCTCCTTCAACGACGGCAAGGACCTCTCGGAATTCGAGGGCTTCACGCTCTCCAACTACCTCGACCTCTTCACCGACAGCGGCGCGCTGGGCCTGCTGCTCAACAGCGTCATCCTCGGCCTCGCCAGCGCCGCGCTGGCCACGCTGCTGGGCACGGTCGCCGCCGTGGGCATCCACGCTATGCGCGGGCGCATCCGCCGGCTGGTGATGACGCTGACGAACATCCCCCTCGTCAACCCGGAGATCGTCACCGGCATCAGCCTGGCGCTGCTCTTCGTGTTCATCGGCCGCGGCATCCTCGGCACGGATAACGTCCTCGGCTTCGGCACGCTGCTCATTGCCCACGTCACCTTCAACCTGCCCTATGTGATACTCTCCGTCATGCCCAAGCTGCGGCAGACGGACGCCTCGCTGATGGACGCCGCGCAGGACCTGGGCTGCACGCCGCTGCAGGGCTTTTTCAAGGTGCTGCTGCCGCAGCTGCTGCCCGGCATCATCTCCGGCGCCATCATGGCCTTCACCATGAGCCTGGACGACTTCGTCATCAGCTACTTCGTCTATTCCTCGAAGTTCGTCACCCTGCCCGTGGAGATCTACACCTACACGCGCAAGCAGATACCGCCCATGTTCTACTCCATGTTCACGCTCATGTTCTTCCTCATCCTGGCGGTGATGATCGGCATGAACGTCATCCAGGCGCGCGACGAAAGCCGCCAGAAAAAGCGCATAAATGTCTGAAAGGGGATAAAAAATTGAAAAAGAAAGCTGTTTCCATCGCGCTCGTGCTCGCCCTTGCGCTCACGCTCTGCCTCTTCTCCGGCTGCGGGAGCGACAAGGTCACGCTCAACGTCTACAACTGGGGCATCAACATCGCCGACGGCACGGACGACTACATCGACGTCGTCGCGCTGTTCGAGGAAACCTATCCCGACATCGACGTCAACTACACCACCTATGAGGACAACGAGAGCCTCT
>DVOV01000193.1 GCA_018713375.1 Candidatus Scatomorpha stercorigallinarum
TTATATGCGGGCGTATATCTGCGCGAGCAGCTGTTCCCTGCCCGTGCCCTTCTCGGCGGAGAAGGCCAGCGCCGGCACGTCCTCCGGCAGCTCCAGCGCCTCCCTGATGGCCTCCAGCGCGCCCGGCACGGCCGTCTTGGCCAGCTTGTCGCACTTGTTGGCGGCAACGGCGAAGGGCCTGCCGGAGCCTTTGAACCAGCCGGCCATGGTCACGTCGTCCGCCGTCGGCTTGTGCCGCGCGTCCACGATCAGGACGCCCAGCGTGATCTGCTCCGGCTCGGCGAAAAAGCTCTCCATCAGCTGCGCCCAGCGGTCGCGCTCGCCCTTGGCCACGGCCGCGTAGCCGTACCCGGGCAGGTCCACGAACCAGCACTTGCCATCAATGCGGAAATAGTTCACATGCACCGTCTTGCCCGGCGTTGCGCCCACCCGCGCGAAGTTTTTCCGGTTCAGTAGCCGGTTGATGACCGAGCTCTTGCCCACGTTCGACTTCCCCGCAAAGACGATGCGCGGCAGGCTGTCGCGCACGAAGCCCTGCGGCGAAGCGGCGGACTTGACGAATTCCGCCCTGTTCAGGTTGAGCTGCGCCATATCACTGCCCTATGCGCGTGCCGGCGTCTGTCACCGGCTGGTGGACGGGCGCGGCGGGGGCGTTTTCCGCCTTTTCCGGCGCCGCGGCCGGCGCTTTGCCGCCCAGGGCGTCCTCCTCAGCGGCCCGGCGGTTGAGCGCCGTGTCGAGTATAGCGTCCACATGGTCGGCGGTGATGAAGCGCAGGCAGTGCCGCACGCTCTGGTCGATTTCGTCCAGGTCCGCCTCGTTCCCCGCGGGGATGATGACGGTGGAGACGCCCGCGCGCAGCGCGGCCATGGTCTTTTCCTTCAGCCCGCCGATGGGCAGTATGCGCCCGCGCAGCGTGATCTCGCCCGTCATGGCCAGGTCGCGCCGCACCGGTATCCCCGTGAGGGCGGAGATGACGCCGATGCAGATGGTGATGCCGGCACTGGGCCCGTCCTTGGGCACGGCCCCCTCCGGGAAGTGGATATGGATGTCGCGGTTCTTATAAAACTCCGGGTCGATGCCCAGCTGCCGGGCCCGCGAGCGGATATAGGTGATGGCCGCCTTGCAGCTCTCCTTCATCACGTCGCCCAGGTTGCCGGTGAGCTCCAGGTGCCCCGTGCCCTCGACCACATTCACCTCCACGTCCAGCACCTCTCCGCCGACGGAGGTCCAGGCGAGCCCGCGCACGAGCCCCACCTCGTCCTTCGGATAGACGGCGTCCGGCTTGTAGCGCGGCACGCCCAGCAGCGGCTCCAGCATCCCCGCGCGCACGTTCAGGCTCTTGTATTCCCCCTGGGCGATGCCGGCGGCGCACTTGCGGCAGACGGCGGCCAGTTCCCGTTCCAGCAGCCTCACGCCGCTCTCGCGCGTGTAGAGCGAGATGATCTCGCGGATGGCGTCGTCGCTCACGCGCAGCGTGCGGCCGTTGAGGCCGTGCTTCGCGCGCTGCTTGGGCAGCAGGTGGCGCCTGGCGATCTGCAGCTTCTCCTCGTCGGTGTAGCTCGTGAGCTCTATCACCTCCATGCGGTCGAGCAGCGGCCGCGGGATGGTGTCCGTAGTGTTGGCGGTGGTGATGAAGAGCACGTCGGAAAGGTCTACGGGTATCTCCATGTAATTGTCGCGGAAGTGGCAGTTCTGCTCGAAGTCGAGCGCCTCCAGCAGCGCGGCCGAGGGGTCGCCGCGGTAATCGCTGCCCAGCTTGTCGATCTCATCGAGCACCATCAGCGGGTTCATGCTCCCGGCCTGGATGAGCCCGGATACGAGCCGCCCCGGCATGGCGCCGATGTAGGTCTTGCGGTGGCCGCGCACCTCCGCTTCGTCGTGCACGCCGCCGAGGGCCACGCGGGAGAGCTTGCGGTTGGTGGCGCGGGCGATGCTCATGGCGATGCTCGTCTTGCCCGTGCCCGGCGGCCCCACCAGGCAGATGACGCCGCCCTTGACGTCCGGCGCCAGCTTGCGCACGGCGAGGAACTCGATTATGCGCTCTTTCACCTTGTCGAGCCCGAAGTGGTCCTCGTCGAGCAGCTTCTTCGCGCGGGCGATGTCCAGCGTCTCCCTGGTGCGGATGTTCCAGGGCACCTCCAGGCAGGTGTCCAGATAGCCGCGTATCACCGAGGCCTCGGCGGAGCCGAAGGGCTGCCGCGCCAGGCGGCTGACCTCCTTCATCAGCTTCTCCTCGCTCTCGTCGTCGAGACCGGCGGCGAGGATGCGCGTGCGGTAATCGTCCAGCTCCTGCGGCGTGTCGTCCTCGCCCAGCTCGGACTGGATGATCTTCATCTGCTCGCGCAGGAAATACTCGCGCTGGTTGCGGTTCATGGCCTCCTGCGTGCTCTCGTTCAGCTCGCGCTCGATGCTCAGCAGCGAGAGCTCGCGCGTGAGCATACGGCAGAGCGAAGCCAGCCTGCGCGAAGGGCGCAGCTCTTCCAGCAGCTTCTGCTTCTCCTGCGGCTTGAGGTAGATATTCTGCGCTATGAAGTCGGAGACATAGGCCGCGTCCGTGCTCGTCATGATGTTGATGACGCTCTCCGGCGCCACGTTGCCGGATATCTCGGCGTATTCGCCGTAGAGCGCCGTGCAGCGGCGGCAGAGCGCCTCCGTCTTAACGCTGGGCTTCTCCTCCACGTCCGGCACGGGGTCGATCTCCGCGAACATGCAGGGCTGGTCTGCGGTGAGGTCGGCGATGCGCCCGCGGGCCACGCCCTCCACCATAACGCGCACGTTCTTGCCGCCCGGCTGGCGCAGCATCTGCCTCACGCGGCAGACGGTGCCCACGCGGTAGATGTCGTCAAGGAACGGCACGTCCTTGGTTATCTCCTTCTGCGCGGTGAGGAAAATGACCTGGTCCGCGCCCATGGAAAAGTTGAGCGCCGCCACGGACATCGGCCGCTCCACGTCGAAATTCAGCAGCATCCCGGGGAACACGGAAAGCCCCCGCAGCGCCAGCACGGGCAGCGTGCGTCGCCCGTTGAATTCAAGATCGCTCATAAATGACACTCCTTCCTGGAGTAAAAGGGTCTGTGCAATATTATATGCCGTATTACCGAGGAGGCGGGTGCGCGAAACACCCGCCTCCGAAAATTTTTTCAGGATACGCTCTCCCCGGCCTTGCTGCGGTGTATCACCAGCGGCTCCGTGCCGTTGCGCACGCAGTCCCCCGTGACGACCACCTTCTCGATGCTGGGGTCGGACGGCACCGTGTACATGATGTCCGTCATCAGCTTTTCCATCACGCTGCGCAGCCCGCGCGCGCCTATCTTCATCTCGATGGCCCGGTCGGCGATGGCGCCCAGCGCGTCGTCCTCGAACTCCAGCTGCACGCCGTCGTAGTCCAGCAGCGTCTTGTACTGCTTGGTCATGGCGTTCTTGGGCTCGGTGAGGATGCGCACCAGGTCGTCGCGCTTGAGGGAATCGAGCGATGTCAGCACGGGCAGCCGCCCGATGAGCTCGGGGATGATGCCGAACTTCAGCAGGTCGTGGCTCTGCACCTCGCTCAGCAGCTCGCCCACGTCCCGCTCCTCGGAGGACCTGATGTCCGCCCCGAAGCCCATGGACTTGCGGTCGGTGCGCCGCTCGATGATCTTATCCAGCCCGTCGAAGGCCCCGCCGCAGATGAAGAGGATGTTCGTCGTATCGACACGGATGAACTCCTGGTGCGGGTGCTTGCGCCCGCCCTGCGGCGGCACGCTGGCCACGGTGCCCTCCAACAGCTTCAGCAGCGCCTGCTGCACGCCCTCGCCGGAGACGTCGCGGGTGATGGAGGTGTTCTCACTCTTGCGGGCGATCTTGTCGAGCTCATCGACATAGATGATGCCCTTCTGGGCCCGCTCCACGTCGAAGTCCGCGGCCTGCAGCAGCTTGAGCAGGATGTTCTCCACGTCCTCGCCCACATAGCCGGCCTCGGTCAGCGTGGTGGCGTCGGCGATGGCGAAGGGCACGTTGAGCATCTTCGCCAGCGTCTGGGCAAAGAGAGTCTTGCCGCTGCCGGTGGGGCCGATGAGCAGTATGTTGCTCTTCTGCAGCTCCACGTCGTTCTTGCCGCCGTGCAGTATGCGTTTGTAGTGGTTGTACACCGCCACGGAGAGGACAATCTTCGCCCGCTCCTGGCCGATGACATATTCGTCGAGCTTTTTGCGTATCTCCGCCGGTTTCGGCAGCCGGTCAAAGTTCAGCTCGCGCTCGCCATGCACGGCCTCCGCGCCCTGCGCGGCGGGATAGCCCTCCTCGATGATGCTCATGCACAGCCTCACGCACTCGTCGCAGATATACGCGCCGTTGCCGGCGATCAGCCTGTTCACAAGCGACTGCGGCTTGCCGCAGAACGAGCACCTGATGCTCCTGCGGTCGTCTGTTTTAGCCATTTTGCTCCTTCCGGCGGAAGTCCCCGCCAGTTAACGATGATAGAGGACCTTGTCGATCAGCCCGTATTTCACGGCCTCCTCGGCGGGCATGAAGTTGTCGCGCTCGGTGTCGATGGCGACCTTCTCCACGCTCTGGCCGGTGCACTCGGCGAGGATGCGGTTGAGCTTCTCGCGCGTGCGCAGCATCCACTCGGCCTGGATCTTGATGTCGCTGGCCTGGCCCTTGGTGCCGCCGGAGGGCTGGTGTATCATGATCTCCGCGTTCGGCAGCGCAAGGCGCTTGCCCTTGGCGCCCGCGGCCAGCAGCACGGCGCCCATGCTGGCCGCCATGCCTATGCAGATGGTGCTCACGTCGCACTTGATGAACTGCATGGTGTCATAGATGGCCATGCCGTCCGTGACGGAGCCGCCGGGGCTGTTTATATAGAACTGGATGTCCTTGTCCGGGTCCTGGCTCTCCAGATAGAGCATCTGGGCCACGACCAGGCTCGCCGTGGTGGAGTTCACTTCCTCGCTGAGCATGACGATGCGGTCGTTGAGCAGCCGGGAAAAAATGTCATAGCTGCGCTCGCCGCGCGAGGTCTGTTCCACTACATAGGGTACCAAACTCATTTAAATAACTCTCCTTTCGGGTCTGGCTTTAAGAGAGCATAACCGGATGAGCGCCCGGTTAGTCCTTGTTTTCCTCCTCCGCGCTCGCGGCGGGCTCCTCGGCGTTGGCCTCCTCGGCGGCCTTGGGCTCGGTCTTGACCGCGGTGTCATAGATGATGGAGGCG
>DVOV01000194.1 GCA_018713375.1 Candidatus Scatomorpha stercorigallinarum
GGTCCGCGATGGCGCGGGTGATGGCCTGGCGTATCCACCAGGTGGCGTAGGTGGAGAACTTGTAGCCCTTGGTGTAGTCGAACTTGTCAACGGCCTTGATGAGGCCCAGGTTGCCCTCCTGGATGAGGTCGAGGAACAGCATTCCGCGCCCCACATAGCGCTTGGCTATGGAGACGACCAGACGCAGGTTGGCCTCGGCCATGCGGCGCTTGGCCTCCTCGTCCCCGTCCGCCATGCGGCGGGCCAGGTCCTGCTCCTCGTCGGGCGTGAGCAGGGGCACCTTGCCTATCTCCTTCAGGTACATGCGCACGGGGTCGTCGGTGGAGAAGGTGTCCACCAGGCTGTCCGTATCGGCCAGCTCCTCCTCGGTGACCTCCTCGATGTCCTGCAGCTCCTCGATCTCGGGCAGGGCGTCGTCGTCCAGCGGGGGGATGATGTCCTCTCCGGAGGTGTCGATGCCCAGGTCCTCCAGCTTGTCGTAGAACTTGTCCAGCTCCTCCGGCTCCAGCTTGAGGTCGTCGAGCGTGTCCATCAGCTCCTTGCTGGTGAGCTTGCCGGCCTTCTTGCCCTTTTCGATAAGCGCGTTGAGCTTTTCCTCCTTGAGCTTGGCGGCGGCCGCGGGGTCGAGCTCCTCGACGGAGGGCTCGGCCGGTTTGGCGGCCTTTTTCTTCTTCGGCGCGTTGCCGGTCTCGGCGGTGATCTTGTTCTTGTTCTCTTCCATGCTCATCTCAGCCCCTTTTTTCTTTCTTCATTCGTTCCCAGAGCTCCATCACGCCCTCCTCGGAGGGCGCGGGGACGCTCCGGCGTTCCTTCATGATGCTTATGTAATCGGCCAGCGCCCGCGCGCCGTTGGCGGCGGACTCCGGTTTCTGCATGATGCCCGTCAGCAAACTGAGCTCGTCCGGGCTCAGCTCGCCGCTCATGGCGGCGGGCGCGATGGAAGCGCCCGCGTCCGTCCTCCGGCGGAGGGCGGAGTAGATGTGCCACAGCTCCGGCGAGGAGAAGTCCTCCTCATCCAGCGCCTCGCGGCCGCGGAACAGCGCCGGGTCCAGGCCCAGCAGGCGGATGACGCCCTCCTCCGCCGCGGCGGAGCGCGGGTCCTTATAGGTGATGCCCTTCACCTGCGGCTGCGAGACGCGCACGGGGCGCAGCTCGCGCTCCAGCGTGCGCCGCTCGCGGCCCGAGCGGCGGCGGCGCGTGCGCTCCACCTCGCCCTTCACCGCCGCCTCGGAGACGGAGCAGAGCTCCGCCACGCGGCTGGCATACACCTCGCGCTCCACCGCGCCGGGCAGCGTGGAGAGGATCTCCGTGGCCTCTTTGAGGAAGCCCAGCCTGCCCTCGTCGGTTTTGAGGTCGTATTTGGCCTTCGCCGTGTCCAGGCGGTAATCGACGTGGTTCTCGCTCTGCTCCAGCAGCGCGCGGAAGGCGTCCGCCCCGCGGGCTTTGATGAACTCGTCCGGGTCCTTGGCCCCCTGCACGGTGAGCACGCGCACGCGCAGCTCCAGCTTGTCGAGGATGCCGATGGCGCGCTGCGCGGCCTTGCGCCCGGCCTCGTCGGCGTCGTAGGCGATGACGATCTCGTGCGTATAGCGGCTGAGCAGGCGCGCCTGCTCGGGCGTGAGCGAGGTGCCAAGCGAGGCGACGGCGGAGTCGAAGCCCGCCTGATGGAGGGAGACGACGTCGATATTGCCCTCCACGAGGATAATGTATCCGCTTTTGGACTTTTTAGCCAGATTCAGGCCGAAAAGATTGTGGCTTTTGCTGAATACCGGCGTCTCCGGCGTGTTCAGGTACTTGGGCTCCCCGTCGCCCAGGATGCGCCCGGAGAAGGCCACCACCTGGCCGCGCACGTCGATGACGGGGAACATCAAGCGGCCGCGGAAGAGGTCGTACACGCCGCCGTTTTTGCCCTGGCGCACGAGCCCGGCCTGGCTGAGCTCGCGCTCCGTGAAGCCTTTGGCCTTCATGGCCCGCGTCAGGCTCTCCCAGCTGTCCGGCGCGCAGCCGAGGCCGAAGCGGCGGGCCGTCTGGGGGCTTATCTGCCGCCGCTCGAGATAGCGCCGCGCGCCCTCCCCCGCCGGCTCCGAGAGCTGCGAGTAGAAGAACCGCGCCGCCTCCCGGTTGAGGGCGTAGAGCCGCTCGCGGCGGCCGCGGTTAGGGTCGCCGCCGTCGTCGGGGACGGTCATCCCCACGCGGCGGGCCAGGAACTCCACCGCCTCCCGGAAGGAGAGGTTCTCGATCTCCATGATGAAATTGATGACGCTGCCGCCCTTGCCGCAGCCGAAGCAGTGGTAGATCTGCTTGGAGGGCGAGACGGAAAAGCTCGGCGTCTTTTCGCTGTGGAATGGGCAGAGGCCGAACAGGTTCTGCCCCGAGCGCTTTGTCAGCGGGACGTATTCCGCCACCACTTCCTCTATCGGGTTCCTCTCCGCCAGCTCCTGCAGGAAGCTGTCAGGTATCGGCATCCTTCGTCCCCCTTTCGCTTTTCATCTGACGGCCCAGCTCTTCGGGATGAAGAGCTCGGAATAGATGTCCATCACATACTTGTCCGTCATGCCGGAGACGTAGTCCGTCACGGCGCGCTCCAGGCCGTCCTCCTCGGCCAGGCGGCGGTAGTCGTCCGGCAGGGCGGACGGGCGGTTGACATAATATTCCCATATGCTCCTGAGGATATTCCCCACCTTGCTCTCCTCGCCCTTGGCCACGGGGTTGCGGTAGACGTGCGAATACATGAACTCCGTGAACTCGTGCACGGCCTCGCTGATGGGCGGCGACATCAGTATCACGTCCAGGCCGGCGCTGGCTTCGATGACGTCCGTGACGATGGCGTTGATGCGCTGGCTGTTGCGCGCGCCCAGGCGCTCGCGGACGATGGCCGGCTCGTCGCCGGGGAGGATGATGCCCGCGCGCTCGGCGTCGTCCAAGTCATGGTTGATGTAGGCGATGCGGTCCGAGATGCGCACGACGTCGGCCTCCAGGCTGCCGCGCGGCTGGCCGGTGGTGTGGTTGAGGATGCCGGTGCGCGTCTCCTGGCAGAGATTGAGGCCGCGGCCGTCCTTTTCCAGGCGGTCCACCACGCGCAGGCTCTGCTCATAGTGGCGGAAGCCGCCGGGGTAGATCTCGTTGAGCGCGCGCTCGCCGGCATGGCCGAAGGGCGTGTGCCCCAGGTCGTGCCCGAGGGCGATGGCCTCCGTCAGGTCCTCGTTCAGGCGCAGGGCGCGGGAAATCGTGCGCGCCACGCGCGCCACCTCCAGCGTGTGCGTGAGGCGCGTGCGGTAGTGGTCGCCCTCCGGCTGCAGGAACACCTGCGTCTTGTGCTTCAGGCGGCGGAACGCCTTGCAGTGGGTGATGCGGTCGATGTCGCGCTGGAAGCAGGTGCGCAGCTGGCACTCCTCCTCCGGCACGGCGCGCCCGGCGCTGCGGGCGGCCCTCACCCCTTTTTCACAGACGAGCGTGAACTCGTCGTGTTCCCTTCTCTCTCGCGGACAGGACATGCGCTTGACCCCCTCGCTTATCTAATACGCCGCCGGCGGCGAAAACCCTTCTTTTTTCCGAAAAAATTTTTTACAGCGGGAATTCGAACATGCGGAACTCCGTCCAGCCCGTGTCCTCGTAGAACATCTCCCTGGCCGCCACGAAGCGGAAGCCGGCGCGGGTATAGAGCCGTTCCGCCGGCTCGTTGCCGCCGAGGACGTCCAGCCGCACGCAGGCCGCGCCGCGCGAGCGGGCCAGGGCGAGGCACTCCTCCACCACCCGGCGGGCCACGCCGCGGCCCTGGCGGTCCGGGTCCACTCCCAGGGTGTGGAGCATATAGACGCGCTCCGGCGGCGCCTCGACGGCCCAGGGCAGGCCCTCGTAGCCGGGGTTGTAGTCGTTGTTGACGATGACGGCGGCGGCAATGTCCGCCCCGTCCGCGAGCAGCCAGAGCTCGCCGCGGCCCAGCGCGTGCTGCAGCTCGGCGTCCGAGGGATAGACGCCGCGGCGCCAGCCGGGGTCAAATTTCCCGCCCTCCATGCGGCCGATGAGCCGCCAGTAAAAATCGCGTACACGGGTGAATTCCTCCGTTTTTGCGCAGCGGAAGTCCATTTCGCCGCCTCCTTTTTACAGTTTCTGCGGGCGGAACACGCCGCCCAGCACGCGCAAGCGCGCCGCGCCCGCCGTCATGTCCGAGAGGCGGCCGGCGAGCTCCTCCGCCGCGCCGGCGGGCAGCAGGGCGGAGACGGTGACGAATTCGCCGAAGCCGCCTTCAAGCCCCTCCGCGCCCGCGCCCTCCAGCGCGCGGCGCACGCGCTCGTACTGCGCGTATGTGCAGTCGAGCTCCACGCGCTGCCACTCGGCCATGCGCGCGCGGCCCGCGGCCTCCAGCGCGAGGGCGGCGGCCTTTGAGTACGCCCGCACCAGCCCGCCGGAGCCCAGCAGTATGCCGCCGAAATAGCGCGTCACCACGCAGCAGACGTCGCACACGCCGGCCTGGCGGAAAACGTTCAGCGTCGGCTGGCCGGAGGTGCCGCCGGGCTCGCCGTCGTCGCTCCAGCGCATGGCCCCGCCGCTGAGGACGTAGGCCCAGACGTTGTGCGTGGCGTCGGCGTGTTTTTTTCGTATGCGCTCGACGAAGGCCATGGCCTCAGACTCGCTCTCCACGTGCTCCACCTGGCCGATGAAGCGCGACTTTTTGTCGATGTATTCCGCCTCGCCGTAGCCGGCGGGGATGATGTATCCGTCCATCACTGTCCTGCTTTCTGAGCGGTATTTATTTATTATACTATATTTTATCAACATCTGGCAAGAGCCGCGCCGGGGGGAACTTTTTGCGGCGGGGGGGCGTCGTATTTTCAGTTAAGTTTTGGCAAGGAGGTACAGGGCATGAAAAAACAGTTGGCGGCCATCGCGCTTTTGGCGTTGGCGGCAAGCGCGCTCGGCGGCTGCGGCTCCGGCGGCGGCCTGCTGCCGGAGGATGTGGAGAGCGTGGCCATCACGCACTATTCCTGCACCGTTGAGGAGGCCTGGGAGCTCGACGCGCAGGGCGCCGCCGCGCTGCAGGAGTTTGAAGCGGGCGCAAGGCTGCGGCGCGTCACCTTTGAGCCCGGCGAGGCGCCGAACGACGCCGAGGGCTTCGAGAGCTGGGTTTTCGACGTGAACGGCGGCGAGGGCGGCTTTACCTATGTGTCCAACGGCAGCGGGGAATACGTGCTGATGGACGGGGAATGGTACGTGCTTGAAAACGGCGTGCCGCTTGCCTGAAACGGGCGTCCCTCGTTTGAGGGACGCCCGTTTTTTGCGCGTTTGGCGCTCAGCAGGAGCTTATCAGGCGCAGGTAGAACTCCGCGCACTTGACGATCTTGTAGGTGGGGATGCGCTCGTCGTTGCCGTGGATGCCCGCGCGCTCCTCGTTCGTCATCTCGATGGGGCAGAAGCGGTAGACGTGCGAGCTGATGCGCCCGTAGTGGCGGCTGTCCGAGCCGGCCAGCATCAGATAGGGCGAGACGATGGCCTCCGGCCAGGTGGAGCGCACGGCGGCGCACAGGCGCTGCCAGCCCTCGCTGTCGCCCGTTTCCGAATAGGGCGAGGGCTCCGAGCAGGGGCCGCGGCGCAGGCGGATGTTCTTGTTTTTTATGAGCCGGTGGATGCGCGCTTCCGCGCTCTCGCAGCTCTCGCCGCAGATGACGCGCAGGTTGAGCCCCACGCTGGCCTCCGGCGGCATCACGTTGTTGGCAGGGCTGCCGCTCATCTGCGTGACGGCGCAGGTGGTGCGCACCAGGGCGTTGAGCTCGCCGCCCATCAGGCGCGTGGCCAGGCCCAGCAGCGGTGAGAAGAGCCAGAGGTTGGCCATTATCAGCTTCACCGGCCAGATGGAGTGGCGGCCCAGGGTGTCCAGCATCTCCGCCGCCGGGGGCGTGAGCGTATAGGGGAAGGGGTGCGACTCGATGCGCGTGACGGCCTTCGCCAGTTCGCCGGCTATTGTGTGCGCCGGGGGCGCGGAGGCGTGCCCGCCGCGGCTGGCCATCTCCAGATGCAGCTGCATCTGGCCCTTTTCGGAGGTGCCGATGAGCGCGCAGGGCTGCTTGACGCCCGGGAACACGCCCTGCACCACGGCCCCGCCCTCGTCAAGCACCAGCGCGGGCGTCACGCCGCGCGCGGCGAGCGTGTCCACGATGTCGGACGCCGAGGGGCCGGCGATCTCCTCCTCGCCGGAGAAGGCTAGGTAAATGTCGTTCTTCGGCGTAAAGCCGCTCTTTATGAGCTGCTCGGCCGCCTCCAGGCAGGAGCAGAGGGTTATCTTGGTGTCCAGCGCGCCGCGGCCGTAGAGCACGCCGTCCTCGATCACGCCGCCGAAGGGCGGCTGCGTCCAGGTGGACTCGTCGGCGGGGACGACGTCGTAGTGCGCCATCAGCACGGTGGGCGCGCTGTCCCCCGCGCCTTTCCAGTGATACAGCAGCCCGCAGCGGCCGATGTGCTCCGGCGGGCATTTTTCATGCACGGCGGGGAAGCGCTCGGACAGCAGGGCGCGGAATTTATCAAATTCCGCGGCGTCCTCCAGCGAGTGGTCCAGGTTGGAGACCGTTTTGCAGCGGATCATGTCCGCCAGGTCGTCGATGGCCTTCTGCCCGTCCACGCGGACGGCGTCCGGCGCCGGCGCGGCCACCTCGCGCGGCTTAAAGCGCAGCGTGCGCGCGGCGAGCACGGCGCCCAGCGCGCCCAGCGCGGCGGCGGAGCCCAGGGCAAGGGTCTTCTTCATCCTCACACCAGTCCTTTCTTATAGAGGATACGCGCCGCCGCGATGGCGATGATGGCCCCCACGGGCACCAGCACGCCCACGGAGGAGGCCAGCGACGGCACACAGACGAAGAGCGCGACCATGAATACC
>DVOV01000018.1 GCA_018713375.1 Candidatus Scatomorpha stercorigallinarum
GCGTTTACGCCATGCCGCCGGTGCGGGCCTTTTTGCTGGATACGCAGAGGGCGCTGGCGCGCGAGCAAAGCGTGGTCATGGACGGGCGGGACATCGCCACGGTGGTGCTGCCGGGGGCGGACCTGAAGATATTCCTCACCGCTTCGCCGGAAAAGCGCGCCGAGAGGCGCTGGCAGGAGCTGCGCGCGCGCGGGAGCGGCGAGAGCTATGAACAGGTGCTCGCCGAGACGCTGGAGCGCGATAAGCAGGATTCCGAGCGCGCCGCCGCGCCGCTGAAGGTGGCGGAGGGCGCCGTGGTCGTGGACACGAGCGCGCTCACGCTCGAAGAGAGCATCGAGCGCGTATGTACGCTGATAGCAGGTAAACTTGGAGGTGTTCTCAGTTGAGCGGGAGCATGGACGAGAGACAGCGGCCGGACGAAAAGCAGCGCCGGACCTTTGACCGGCTGTACGCCCTGGTCATACCCATCGTCAAGCTGCTCTATCCGATGAAGAGCAGCGGCCGGGAGAACATACCGGAGGGGCCGGCGCTGGTCTGCGCCAACCACTCCAACATGGTGGACCCTTTCCTGGTGGCGGCGGCCTTCGGGCGCAAGAATTTCATGCACTTCATGGCCAAGCTGGAGCTCTCCGCCGTGCCGGTAGTCGGCGCGGTACTGAAAAGCTGCGGCGTATATTTCGTCGACCGGGGGCGGCAGGACATCGACGCCATCCGCAACACCATGCGCTTCCTCAAGCGCGGGGAGAAGGTGTGCATGTTCCCGGAGGGGACGCGCACCAGCGAGGACAATTCCGTGGAGGCCAAGACGGGCGCCGTGCGCATCGCGTCGCGGATGAAGGTGCCCATAGTCCCCGTTTATATCCCGCGGCGGAAAAAGGTCTTTGCCCGCACGGAGGTGCTGATCGGGGAGCCTTTCCTGGTGGAGGGCAAGACGCACGAGGACTACGTGGAGCTGGCCGACGGCGTGATGGAGCGCATCTATGAGTTGAGGGACGGTACGGCGGGATGAGCAGGGTGATACTGGCAAAGAGCGCCGGATTCTGCTTCGGCGTCTCGCGCTCCGTGGAGCTGGCGGAGGGCCAGCTGGCGCTGGGGCCCTGCAAGTGCCTGGGGCCGCTGATACACAACCAGGACGTGGTGGACCGCCTGGCGGCCAGGGGGATGGCCGTGATATCCTCGCCGGAGGAGGCCGCGGCGGGCGAGCGGGTGCTCATACGCTCCCACGGCGCGCCGAAGGCCGTCGTCGATGAGCTGGAGCGCCGCGGCGCGCAGGTGGTGGACGCCACCTGCCCCTTTGTCGCGCGCATACACAAGATCGTCAGCGCCGCTTCTGCGAACGGGCGGCAGGTGCTCGTCATCGGCACCGCCGGGCACGCGGAAGTGGAGGCGATATGCGGCTGGTGCTCGGGCGCGGTGGTCGTCTCCGGCGCGGAGGAGCTGGAAAAATGGCTGTCGGAGGACGGCGGAAGGGCGCACATGCCGCTCACGGCCGTCGTGCAGACGACGCAGACGCAAAAAACCCTCGAGGATTGCAAATTTTTATTAAAAAAGATGTGTACAAACGCAGAAATATTTGATACAATATGTTCTGCTACGTCCACAAGGCAGGAGGAGGCGGCTCAACTGTCCTCCAAGTGCGACGCCATGGTGATTATTGGCGGCAAGCACAGCGCCAACAGCCTGCACCTGGCCGAGCTTTGCGCATCGCGCTGCGCCAACACGCAGTTCATTGCGCAGGCGGAAGAGCTCGACACCGCGCGGCTCAGGGACGCAGACACCATAGGCGTAACTGCCGGCGCCTCGGCGCCGGAGTGGATAATCAAGGAGGTACTGGTTAAGATGAGCGATGAAATCCTGATCCAAGAGAACCCTGTAGAAGAGCCTGCCGAAGCGGCCGCTGCCGAGGCCGTCGCGGCTGAAGAGGCCGCGAGCGTCGAGAGCGCCGCTGTTGAAGAGGCCCCCGCCGCCGAAGAGGCAGCCCCCGCGGAAGCAGCCGCGGCCGAAGCCCCGGCGGAAGAAGCAAAGGAAAAGTCCTTTGACGAGATGCTGGAGGATTCTCTGAAGACTATATATAACGGCGACAAAGTCAGCGGAACCGTGGTGGCCATCACCCCCACCGAGGTCAGCGTGGACCTGGGCACGAAGTATTCCGCCTTCATCCCCGCCACCGAGTTCACCGACGACGGCGAGACCAAGCTGGAGGACGCTGTCCATGTCGGCGACCCCATCGAGGCCATCGTGGTCCGCGTCAACGACGTGGAGGGTACCGCCCAGCTGAGCAAGAAGCGCCTTGACGCTGTCAAGAACTGGGCCGACATCGAGTCCGCCCAGGAGGACGGCACTGTCGTCGAGGGCATCGTCACCGAGGAGAACAAGGGCGGCGTCGTCGTCTCCGTCAAGGGCACGCGCGTTTTCGTCCCCGCTTCCCAGTCCGGCCTGCCGAAGGACACCCCGATGACTGAGCTGCTGAAGAAGAAGGTCCGCCTGAAGATTACCGAGGTCAACCGCGGCCGCCGCCGCGTCGTCGGCTCCATCCGCGCCGTGCAGCAGCGCGAGCGCCGCGAGAGGGCCGAGGCCATCTGGGGCAGCATCGAGGTCGGCAAGACCTATCACGGCACCGTCAAGAGCCTGACGAGCTACGGCGCGTTCGTGGACATCGGCGGCATCGACGGCATGGTCCACGTCTCCGAGCTGAGCTGGAACCGCATCAAGAACCCCGCCGAGGTCGTCTCCGTGGGCGACGAGCTCGACGTGTACGTCATCGGCTTCGACCGTGAGGCCAAGCGCATCTCCCTCGGCTACAAGAAGGCCGAGGACAACCCCTGGAACAAGTTCGTCAGCACTTACAACGTGGGCGACGTGGCGAAGGTCAAAGTCGTAAAGCTGATGCCCTTCGGCGCCTTTGCCGAGGTCATGCCCGGCGTGGACGGCCTTATCCACATCTCCCAGCTGGCCAACCGCCGCGTCGGCAAGCCGGAAGAGGTCGTCAACCCCGGCGACGAGGTCGATGTGAAGATCACTGCCATCGACAATGAGAAGCAGAAGATCTCCCTCTCCATCCGCGCCCTGAGCGAGCCGGAACCGGCCCCGCGCCGTTCCCGCCGCCGCGAGGTGGAGCCTGAGGAGGAGCTGCCGGTGGAGCCGGAAGAGGACGCCCTCGTTTACGAGGTCTCCGAGACCGGCGAGGCCAAGGGCGTCGTCCCCGAGGACGCCGAGTAATTCAACAGCGTGTGAAAGGGCCGCGGACGCGGCCCTTTCTTTTTTTACCATCCTGACGGGATTTTTGCAGCGATCTTACGAAAAAACCATTGATTTTCCTTGCTAAATCCCGTTGTAACGTGTATAATTCTATACAAGAAGGCATTTGCAGATTCGGGAAACGGAGGTTATATGGCTTTTCGCGTGGGCGACCGGGTCGCTCACCCCTTGCACGGCGCCGGAGTGATCGACAGCATCGTAAGCAGGAAGATCAATGGGAAGGACCGGGAGTATTATGTGCTCAAAATACCCGCCGGTGACATGCTGGTGATGATACCAGTGGAAACGAGCGAGAGCATTGGCGTGCGTCCGATAATCGGCAGCGAGGAAGCGGAAAAGATACTCAAAGGCATCCCCGCTATCGAGGTCAGCATGACGCAGAACTGGAACAAGCGGTACCGCGAGAACATGATGAAGATCAGGAGCGGGGACCTGATGGAGGTCGCCGCCGTTGTCAAAGGGCTGATGGCGAGGGACAGGGAGCGCGGGCTCTCCACCGGGGAGCGGAAGATGCTCCACTCGGCGCGCCAGATACTGATCTCCGAGATCGTGCTGTCCAAAAGTTCCAGTTATGAGGAGGTCGAAGAGCGCCTGAACAGCGCTATGGTCGGCTCATAAGCATCTCCGGGCGGGCCAGACCCGCCCGGAGGTATTTTTTGTCTGATCGGGAGGTAATATGTTCCGTAAAAATGATATGCCCGCGCGGCCGCGCTGCGCCTGCGTGCTGGTGGCGGCGGGCAGTTCCAGCCGCATGGGCGGCGACAAGCTGGCCATGAAGCTGGCGGGGCGCACGGTGCTCGAACGCTCCGTGGCCGTGCTGGACGGCAGCGCTTACATAGACGAGATCGTGATCGTCACACAGAGCGAAAAGATACCGAAAACGGCCGCCATGGCGCGGGATCTTGGCTATGGCAAGGTGAAATGCGTGGTCGCGGGCGGGAAATGCCGCACGGAGTCGGCCTGGCACGGCGTGCGCGAGTGCTCGCCCGGCGCGGAGCTCATCGCCATCCATGACGCCGCCCGGCCGCTGGTGACGGAGGAGGTCATCGCCCGCGCCGTACTGGCGGCGGCGGAGCGCGGCGCGGCGGCGCCGGCCATAAAGGTGAAGGACACGGTGCGGCAGGCGCGCGGCGGGCGCGTTTTGCGCACGCTGGAGCGGGACGAACTGTTTTTGATGCAGACGCCGCAGGTCTTCCGCGCCGGGCTCATACGGCCCGCGCTGGAGGATGCGGCGCGGCTGGGCCTGGAGCTGACGGACGACTGCGCCGCCGTGATGCTGATGGACGCGGAGGTGTTCCTGGTGGAGGGCTCGGAGGAAAACATGAAGCTCACTACGCCGGCGGACGTCTATGCCGCCGAGGCCATCCTGGAAGCGAGGGAGAAGCGATGAGGATCGGGCAGGGATACGACGTACACCGGCTCGTGGAGGGCCGCGCGCTGGTGCTCGGCGGGGTGAAGGTGCCATACGAGCGGGGGCTGGACGGCCACTCGGACGCCGACGTGCTCGTACACGCCGTGATGGACGCGCTGCTGGGCGCGGCCGCGCTGGGGGACATAGGCAAGCTGTTCCCGGACAGCGACGAGCGCTACCGCGGGGCGGACAGCCTGCTGCTGCTTGCCGAAGTGGCGCGCAGGGTGCGCGCGGAGGGATATGAGATCGTCAATATCGACTCCACCGTGGTGGCGCAGGCGCCGAAGCTGGCGGCGCATATACCGGCCATGCGGGAGAACATCGCCCGCGCGGCGGGGCTCGCGGCTGGCAGCGTGAGCGTGAAAGCCACGACGGAAGAGCATCTGGGCTTCACCGGCGAGGGTCTGGGCATTGCCGCGCAGGCCGTGGCGCTGATAGATTAGGCGGCGAGTCGCCGCGGGGAAGGCTCCGGCATAGTATGGGTCATAAGCCATGCTACGGAGGGAGTTTTCCGATGAATATCATAATGTGCCGCTCTCTGACCTACGCGCAGAGGGCATCCTCGGTGCTCGAGCGCTCGGGGATAACGGCCAGTATAGCGCGGGCGCCGCAGGAGCTGACCGACCGCGGCTGCGGCTATTGCGTAAAGGTCTCGCCGCGGCGCTTCCACGAGGCGCTGGCGGTACTGGCGCGCGCCGGCGTGCCGCACGGGCGGCTGTTCCGCGCGGAGCCGGGCGGGAAGTACCGGGAGGTGGCGCCATGATATACCTCGACAATGCCGCCACCAGCCTGCTGAAGCCGCCCGAGGTGGCGCGGGCCATGCTGCACGCCATGAGGACCATGGCCAGCCCGGGCAGGGGAGGCCACGAGCCGGCCGCCCTGGCCGCGGAGACGGCGTATAAATGCCGCGAGGAGCTCTCGCAGTTTTTCCACGCGCCGGGGCCGGAGCACGTGGCCTTCACCATGAACGCCACCCACGCGCTGAACATCGCGCTGAACACGCTCGTGCGGGCGGGGGACCGGGTGGTGATATCCGGCTATGAGCACAACGCCGTCACGCGGCCGCTGCACATGCTGGGCGCGGACATCGACGTGGCGCGCTCGCCGCTCTTTGACCAGCCTGCGGCGCTGGAAGCCTTCAGGGACAAACTGCCGGGGGCCAGATGCTGCGTCTGCACGCACGTTTCGAACGTATTCGGCTTCGTGCTGCCCGTGGAGGGCATTGCGGAGCTTTGCCGGGAGCAGGGCGTGCCCTTCGTGCTGGACGCCTCGCAGTCCGCGGGCGTGCTGCCGGTGGACATGGAGTACCTGGGGGCGGAATTCGTCGCCATGCCGGGGCACAAGGGGCTGCTGGGCCCGCAGGGCACGGGCGTACTGCTCTGCCGCGGGCGGGCGGAGCCCATCATGGCCGGTGGAACGGGCTCCGAGAGCCGCAGCCAGTCCATGCCGCAGTCGCTGCCGGACGCGCTGGAGGCCGGGACGCACAACATCCCCGGTATCGCCGGGCTGCTGGCCGGGCTGCGCTATGTGGAGCGCTGCGGGCTGGAGGCCATCGACAGCCGGGAACGGGCGCTGAAGGCGCTCATGTGCCGCCGGCTTGAGGCCGCGCCGGGGCTGGAAGTGTTCGCGTCAGACGGCGCGCAGGCGGGCGTGCTGTCCGTCAGGAGCCGCGCCATTGGCAGCGAGGAACTGGCCGCGGCGCTGGCGGAAAAGGGCGTCGCCGTCCGCGCGGGGCTGCACTGCGCGCCGCTGGCGCACGAGAGCGCGGGGACGATCGAGGGCGGCACCGTGCGCTTTTCCTTCTCGCCCTTCAACAACGCGCGCGAGGTGGAGCGCGCGGCGGCCGCGCTGGCCGGCATATTAAAAATGAGCCCGCAGGGGCGGTAAACTGTTGCTATTTCCAGCCGGGTGTTGTATAATATTACGACCTCGATCAGAGATACAAAAGCGCGGCGGCCCGGCCGCCCGCATGTCTGGGGACTGCTTATGGACAGTATTCTTAACGCACTATCCAATGGATGGAACTACCTGCTCACGATGAGGGCGTCGGACATCGCCGACGTGCTCATCGTGGCGGCGCTTATCTACTGGCTGATCGGCGTCATCCGGCGGACGAACACCTATCGCGTGGCGACAGGCATCGTCATACTGCTGCTGGTGATGTGGATCTCCGGGCTGCTGCGCCTGACAATGATACATTCGCTTTTGCAGCGGACGCTGGAGATGGGACTTATCGCCCTGGTGGTGCTGTTCCAGCCGGAACTGCGCCGCATTTTGGAGCGGCTGGGCAGCGGGCGATTCATGAACCTGGGCACGGCCGTGCCCACGAGCTCGGAGTCCGTCATCGCGCAGACCGTGCTCGCCTGCACGGACATGGCGAGCACCAAGACGGGCGCGCTCATCGTGTTCGAGCGCACGACGCTGCTCAACGACCAGATGGGCACCGGCACCATCGTCAACGCCGACGTCACGAGCGAGCTGCTGCGCAACATCTTTTTCGTCAAGGCCCCGTTGCACGATGGCGCGGTCATCATCCGCGAGGGGCGCATCGCCGCCGCCGGCTGCATGCTGCCGCTGACGCAGAACGCCAACCTCAGCAGCGACCTCGGCATGCGCCACCGCGCCGGCATCGGCATGAGCGAGCACTCCGACGCCGTGGTCGTCATCGTCTCCGAGGAGACGGGCTCCATCTCCGTCGCCATCGACGGGATGCTCAAGCGGCACCTCTCCGCGGACACCTTTGAGAAGATACTCCGGGCGGAGCTGATGCCCGACGAGGACGAGGCGAACAGCCGCGGCATCGTGGGGATGATAAACTCCGTCAAGGGCCTGCTGGTGAGAAAAAATGACAAGAAAACGAAAGAATAAGCTGCTCGACAACCGCATATTCTGGCTCGTCGTTTCGCTCATCGCCTCGCTGCTCATCTGGATGTACCTCACGGGCACCCAGCAGGAGGAGATAGAAGTGGAACTGAACGGCGTGCAGGTCGTCTTTGAGGGCGAGGACGTGCTGCAGGACACGCGCGAGTACATCATCGCCAATGTGGACAACTATTTCGTGGACGTGACCATCCGCGGCACGAGGGTGAACATCGGCTCGCTCTCCGCTTCGGACGTGCAGGCCGTCATCGACGTTTCCGGCATCTCCAAGACTGGATACAACAGCCGCACGTACACGCTGCGCTATCCTGACCGGGTGGACCCCAACGCCGTGACGCTCGTCAGCGCCGAGCCGGCGACCATCGGCTTTGACGTGACGCGCATGACCACCAAGGCCATACCCGTGGACTGCGAGTTCACCGGCAGCACGGCCGAGGGCTATATCTACGACGGCATCGAATGGGAGCCCACCACGGTGCGCGTCTCCGGCACGGAGAGCCAGCTGGCCAACGTGGCCTCCGCCTATGTGGAGATCGCCTATATGGACATGGACGCCTCCCGCACAGTGGACGTGCCCTACACGCTGCTGGACAGCGAGGGCAACCCCGTCAGCACCGACGGGCTGGAGCTGGAGACCGATACCATCTCCGTCACGGTCAACATCAACATGACCAAGCAGGTGCCGCTGACCATTTCCGCGAACTACGGCGCGGGCGCCACGGAGGAGAACACCAGCGTCACCGTCGACCCGGCGAATATCATGATATCCGGCGACGCCAGCGTGGTGGAGGGCATCAATGCCATCACTGTGGCCACTATCGACACCACCAGCTTCTCCGCCTCGCTCACGGACGAGTTTGACATCATACTGCCGGACGGCGTGGAGAACCTGACGGGCACTACAACCGCGGAAGTGACCGTGGAGGTGCTGAATATGGAGACACAGAGCTTCACTGTCAGCAATATCAGCTACAGCGGGCTGCCGGAGGGCTATTCGGCGGAAGTCATCACACAGAGCCTGCCGGTGACTATACGCGGCTCGGCCGAGGACCTGGCGTCCATCAGGGCCGAAAACCTCAGTGCCGTGGCCGACCTGTCCGAGATCTCGCAGACGGGCGACATGACCGTCAACGTGCGCATCCGGGTGGACGGCTTCCCCAACACGGGCGCCATCGGCACATACCAGATCGCCATCAGCGTATCCAGAGGAGGATAAAAGTGACTCAATACGCGATAATCAAGAAACTCACGGGCCCGGATACGGCCGAGGCCGAGGTGCTGCGCGGCACCGCCTGCGGCGGCGACTGCGGGAGCTGCGAGAGCTGCCACTACGCGTCCAAGCTGCGCGTGGAGGTGAAAAATGAGCTCGGCGCCATGCCCGGCGACAGGGTGGAGATCGAGACGCAGACCTCGCGCGTCCTGGGCGCAGCCGTGCTCGTATATGTGGTGCCCTTCGTGCTGTTTTTCATCGGCTATGCCATCGCCGCGGCGATGGACCTGGCGGAAGGGCCGGCTATCGCCATCAGCTTCGTTTTCTTCGCGGCGGGTTTCCTGTTCGCCGCGCTGTTCTCCCGCAGGAAGAGCAGCAAGCCCATCACCTATGAGGTGCGGGACATCATCACGAGCGGGGCGGAAACGGTATGATCAGGAGCATGACCGGCTATGGCGCGGCCAAGGGCATGGCCGCGGGGCTCTCCGTGACGGTGGAGCTCAAGAGCGTGAACAACCGCTACCTGGACGTATCCGTCAAGTTGCCGCGCGGGCTGCTGAGCGCGGAGGACGCGCTGAAGGCCGCTGTGGGGCGGCATACGACCCGCGGCAAGGTGGACATGTTCGTCACGGTGGACGCCGCCGAGTCCGACGACATGGAGGTGCGCGTGAACGAGCCGCTGCTGCGCGGGTATATCGACGCGCTGCGCTCGGCGGGGGAGAAATTCGGCCTGGTGGACGACATGACGCTGATGGGCGTCTGCCGCCTGCCGGAAGTGCTGAGCGTCGCCCGCCGGGAAGTGGATGCCGAGGAGCTGGCCGCCGGGCTGGTGGAGATCGCCGAGCGCGCGCTCACTGAGTACGACGCCATGCGCGAGCGCGAGGGCGCCAGGCTGCGCGAGGACGTGCTCGCCCGCATCGCTTACATCGGCGAGCTGACGGGCGCCGTTGAAGCGCGCGCGCCGGAGACGGTCGCGGAATACCGCGCCCGCCTGGAGCAGAAGCTGCGCGAGGTGCTCGCTGACCGCACGGTGGACGAGGCTCGCATACTCACCGAGTGCGCCATCTTCGCCGACCGCGTGGCCGTGGACGAGGAGACCGTGCGTTTGCGTAGCCATCTCGACCAGCTGACCGCGCTGGTGAACGGCGAATCGCCCGTGGGGCGCAAGATGGACTTCCTGATACAGGAGCTCAACCGCGAATCGAACACCATCGGCTCCAAGTGCCAGAGCGCGGATATCGCCCGCGTGGTGGTGGACCTGAAGAGCGAGATCGAAAAGATACGCGAGCAGATACAGAACGTGGAGTGAGGGCATGAAGCTCATAAACATCGGCTTTGGCAGCCTGATCGCCGACGGGCGGCTCGTTTCCGTCCTTTCACCGGACTCCGCGCCCGTGAAGCGTATGATACAGGACACGCGCGAACGCGGGCTGCTCGTGGACGCGAGCTATGGCCGGCGCACGCGGTCGGTCATCTTCACCGACTGCGGGTATGTATTCCTCTCCGCGCTGACGCCGGAGGCCATCGCGGCCAGGGCGGAGGGCGCGGCAGACTGGGGAGGCGAAGAAGATGCAGACACATGACAAAGGGCGGCTGATCGTCATATCCGGCCCCTCCGGGACGGGCAAGGGCACGGTGATAGGCAAGCTGCGCGAGCTGAGGGGCGACGTCTGCCTCTCCGTTTCCGTCACCACGCGCGCGCCGCGGCCGGGCGAGGTGGACGGGCGCGACTATTTCTTCGTCACGCGGGAAGAATTCTCACAAAAGGTGGCGGAGGGCGCGCTGCTCGAGCACGCCGAGTTCGTCGGCAACTGCTACGGCACGCCGCGCGAATATGTCGAGCGGAAGCTCGACCAGGGCGTGAGCGTGATACTGGAGATCGACGTGCAGGGCGCGGAGCAGGTGGCCAGGAGCTGCCCGGACGCCGTTTCCATCTTCATCCTGCCGCCTTCCGGCACGGAGCTGGAGCGGCGGCTGCGCGGCCGGCACACGGACAGCGAGGAGAAGATACGCTCCCGCCTGCTGGAGGCCAAGCGCGAGTGCGCCCAGGCCGGGAAATACGGATACATCGTCGTCAACGACAGCGCGGACGCCGCCGCGCGTGAGATCGACGCCATTATCACCGCCGAGAAATGCAGATCGGCATTAAGAATAAATCTTGTTACAGAGGTGCTCATATCATGATGCTCTATCCCCCGATGGCAGAACTGGTGAATAAGGTAGGCAGCCGTTACCTGCTGGTGAACCTGGTCGCCCGCCGCGCGCGCAACATCGCCCTCAAGGCCGAAGAGGAGGGCGACGTGCTCGAGCGCAAGCCCATCTCCATCGCCATTGACGAGGTGTACACCGGCAAGCTGAAGGTCAAGGAGGACGGCGGCGACGAGCCGGAGGCCGAGGAAGCGGCCGCGGACGTCCCCGAGAGCGGGGAGCCCGCCGCCGAGGAGTGAACATCGCTCCGCCCTGCGGGGAAGCGCGTTGGCGCCGCCCCGCAGACGCTTTTTGAGAGGACTACATGGCTGATAACACTATCGCAAGGATAGCCGTGGCCGGGGTGCCCTTCCAGCTGGACAGACTGTATGATTACACGGTACCTGCCGGGCTGGCGGAGGGCATGGCGCCGGGCGTGCGCGTGACGGTGCCCTTCGGGCGGGCCAACCGGCCCACGGAGGGCGTGGTGCTTGCCCTGGCGGCGGACAGCAGCTTCGGCAAGAAGCTCAAGCCCGTCTCCGCCGTGCTGGATGCGGAGCCGCTGCTGACGGCGGAGCAGATAAAGCTTGCCGTATGGATGCGCGAGCGCTTTTTCTGCACGGTACACGAGGCCGTGCGCGCCATGCTGCCCGCCGGGCTCTGGTTCCGCGAGGACGGCAAGCGGCGGGTGGGCGACAGATATGTAGAGCTGGCGCGACTGGCCGTCCCCGCCGAGGAGGCTATGGAGGCCGCCGGGCAACGGCGGCGCAAGGCGCCCCATCAGGCGGAACTGCTGCGCACGCTCTGCGCCGTGGGGCAGGCCTCCGTGGCGGAGCTGCGCGAATTCACCGGCGCGCCCAGGCAGTCCTTCAAGGCGCTGGTGGACGCCGGGTTCATAGAGACTGAGAACGTGCAGGTGTTCCGCCGCCCGGAGCGGGCCGTGAGCGCAGAGCGCTCCCCGCTGCCGGAACTGACGGAGGAACAGCGGCGGGCATATGAGGGCATACTGGCCCTGACGGAAGGGCGGAAGGCCGGCGCGGCGCTGCTGTTCGGCGTCACGGGCAGCGGCAAGACCACGGTGTATATACGCCTCATCGCCGAGCTGCTCTCGCGCGGGCGCGGCTCGCTGCTGCTGGTGCCGGAGATCGCCCTCACGCCGCAGATGCTGCGCACATTCACCGCCTATTTCGGCGACGACATCGCCGTGCTGCACAGCAGCCTATCCGCCGGGGAGCGCTGCGACGAGTGGCGCAGGCTGAAAAACGGCGAAGCCCGCGTGGCCATCGGCACGCGCAGCGCCGTGTTCGCGCCGGTGAAGGACCTGGGCCTCATCATCATCGACGAGGAGCAGGAGGACACCTATAAGTCCGAGAACGCGCCGCGCTATCACGCGCGGGACGTGGCCAAGTACCGCTGCGCGCAGAGCGGGGCGCTGCTGCTGCTCGGCTCCGCCACGCCGGACGTGGAGAGCCGCTATTTTGCCGCGCAGGGGCGCTACAGCTACTTCGCATTGCCGGGGCGCTACAACAACATGTCCCTGCCGGACGTGGAGATCGTGGACATGAAGCGCGAGCTGCGCCGCGGGAACGGGGGGAGCGTGAGCGAACGCCTGCGCGCCGAGCTGGAGGCCAACCTTGAGCGCGGCGAGCAGAGCATCCTCTTCCTCAACCGGCGCGGGGCGAACAGGCTCATCACCTGCGTGGACTGCGGCTATACCTACCGCTGCCCGAATTGCAGCGTCAGCCTGACCTATCACAGCTATGGGCGCAAGCTGATGTGCCATCAGTGCGGCTTCACGCGGCGGCCGGATGAGCGCTGCCCGGAGTGCGGCGGGCGATTGAGCTACGTCGGCACAGGTACGCAGAAGCTGGAGGAGGAGCTCGCAGAGCTGTTTCCCGGCGTGGGTGTGCTGCGGATGGACGCCGACACCGTCTCCGCCGCCGGCGGGCATGACGCGCTGCTGGACAAGTTCGCCGCCGAGCGCATACCGGTCATGATCGGCACGCAGATGGTGACCAAGGGGCTGAATTTTGAGAACGTCACGCTGGTGGGTGTCATCTCCGCCGACCAGAGCCTCTATGCCGGCGACTTCCGCGCCGCGGAGCGGACGTTTTCGCTGATAACCCAGGTCGTGGGGCGCTCAGGGCGCTTTGAGCGGCCGGGACGGGCCATCATACAGACTTATACGCCGGAAAACCAGGTGATACGCCAGGCGGCGGCGCAGGATTACGAGAGCTTTTACGCCTCCGAGATCGAGCTGCGGCGAGTGCAGCAGAGCCCGCCGTTCACCGAACTGCTGGCCGTCACCATGTCCGGCGCCGACGAGGCGCAGGTGCTCAAGTGCGCCTCGCGCGTGCGCGCGGAGCTCGTGGCCGCGTCGTCCGCTGCGGAGGGGGCGCGCGTGCTGGGGCCGGCGCCGCTGAGCATACTCAAAGTCAATAACAAGTACAGATACCGCGTCACGCTCTGCGCCGCGCCCGGCAGCGGGCTGCGGCGGGCGGTGGCGGATATGATCGTCCGCCTGGCGGCGGAAAAGGAGTTCAGGGACGTGTCCATTTATGCGGACACCAACCCGCTGGACTGACCAGGGAGGAATACACATGGCTACAAGAAGGATACTGCCGAACGTGGAGCCTGCGCTGCACAAGAAGTGCCGCACGGTGACGAACTTTGACGCGCGGCTGCACACGCTGCTCGACGACATGCGCGAGACCTTGATGCAGGCCGACGGCGTGGGCCTGGCGGCGCCCCAGGTGGGCGTACTGCGCAGGGCCATCGTGGTGCTGGAGACGAACGTCCCCGAAGGCGAGGAGCCGAAGATGCTCGAGCTCATCAACCCGGAGATCGTGGAGCGCTCCGGCGAGCAGTACGGGCCGGAAGGCTGCCTGTCGCTGCCCGGGCGCTGGGGACTCGTCAGCCGCCCGATGGAAGTGCGCGTGAAGGCGCAGGACCGCGACGGCAATGAGATCGAGCTGCACGGCACGGGCCTGACGGCGCGCTGCTACTGCCACGAGATCGACCACCTGAACGGCGTGGTGTTCACGGATGTGGCCGAGCGGATGGTCACCGAGGAGGAGCTGGAGAGCGGCTCCTGGCGGGAGGATAAGGAGGAATGAGTTTGCGCGTTGTCTTTATGGGCACGCCGGACTTTGCCGCCGCCTCGCTCGCCGCGCTGCTGGACGCGCCAGACATGGAGGTCGCGGCCGTATTCACCCAGCCGGACAAGCCAAAGGGCCGCGGCATGAAGCTGGCGCCCTCGCCCGTCAAGGAGCTGGCGCTGGAGCGGGGGATAGCGGTGTATCAGCCCGCCGGCGTCCGCGGGGAGGACGCGCTGGAGCTTATGCGTTCGCTCGCGCCGGACATATTGGCCGTGGTGGCCTATGGCAAGCTGCTGCCGGACGCGCTGCTGGCCGTGCCGCGCCTGGGCGCGGTGAACGTCCACGGCTCGCTGTTGCCGCGCTACCGCGGGGCCGCGCCCATCCAGTGGGCGGTGCTCAACGGGGACAGGGAGACGGGCGTCACCACCATGTACCTTGCCCACGACATGGACGCGGGGGACATCATTTATCAGGAACGCACGCCGGTCGGCGAATTCGAGACGGCGGGCGAGCTCTTTGACCGCCTGGCAGGTATGGGCGCGCAGCTGCTCGTGCGCACGCTGCGGGACATCGCCGCCGGCACGGCCCCGCGCACGCCGCAGGAGCACGAAAAGGCCACCTACGTGAAGCAGCTGGACAAGAGCGTGTGCCCTATCGACTGGACGCGCACGCCGCGGGAGATCGTCAAGCACATTTGCGGCCTGCTGCCCTGGCCCGTGGCCACCATGGAGCTGCGCGGCACGGCGCTGAAGGTGTACGCGGCGGAATATACAGACACGGTGACGGCGCTTGCGCCGGGCAAGGTCGTCTCCGCCGGGCGAGCCGGGCTGGAGATCGCCTGCGGCGGCGGGCGCAGCCTGCTCGTCACGGAGCTGCAGGCTCCCGGCAAGCGGCGCATGAGCGCCGGCGACTGGCTGCTGGGGCATCCGGTGACGCCGGATGAGAGCTGAGAACGGCCGCGCCGCGGCGGTGCTCGCCCTTGCGGCGGTGAGGCGCGGCAGTTTTTCCCAGGAGGCGGCGGAGGCCGCCGCCCGCGGATTGGATGAGCGCGAGGCGGCGCTTTGCGCGCGACTGGTGTATGGGACGCTGCAAAATGAGGCTTATCTGGACTTTTGCCTCGGTAAATTCTGCTCCACGCCGCTGAAGAAGCTGGAGCCGAGGGTGCTCGACATCCTGCGCATCTCGGCGCTGCAGCTGCTGTTTTTTGACAGGATACCGCCCCGTTCCGCGGTGGCGGAGGGAGTGGAGCTCTGCCGCGCGCTGGGCTCCCCGCGGGCGGCGGGGCTGGTGAACGCCGTGCTCCGGCGCGTTTCCGAAGTACGTGACTCGCCGCCGGAAGTGCCAGGGAAGGGCACGGCGGGATATCTGAGCGTGCGCTACAGCCACCCGCTGTGGCTGGCGGAGGAGTTCGTATCCGCGCGCGGATATGAGGGCGCGGAGCGGCTGATGGCCGCCAACAACAGCGAGCCGGCGGTTTATTTGCAGGCGAATACGCTGAAAATAAGCGGTGAGGAGCTGCTCGCTCGGCTGCAGGAGGGCGGCGTAACGGCCCGCCCCGGGCGGCTGCCGGGCGAGGCCATGGCCGAGCGGCCGGGGGATATCCGGCGGCTGCCGGGTTACGCCGGGGGGCTCTTCTATGTGCAGGACGAGGCCGCGCGCACGGCGGTGGAGGCCGCCGCGCCGCGTAGGGGCGAGCGCGTGCTGGACGCCTGCGCCGCCCCGGGCGGCAAGAGTTTCGCCGCCGCCATGCTGATGGGCGGCGAAGGGCGGATACTCGCCTGCGATATCCAGGCGAAGAAGTTAGCGCGCATCGAAGAGGGCGCGCGGCGGCTGGGTATCGGCATCATCGAGACGCGGGCGATGGACGCCCGGCGGCCGGCGGCGGAACTTGAGGGGGCTTTTGACGTCGTAATAGCGGACGTGCCCTGCTCGGGGCTGGGCGTCATCCGCAAGAAGCCGGAGATACGCTACAAGCCGCGCGCGGAGCTCGCGGCCCTGCCGCAGATACAGATGGAGATACTGCGCGCCGTTTCCCGCTGCGTGGCGGCGGGCGGGCGGCTGCTCTATTCCACATGCACGCTGCTCGAGGAGGAAAACGGCGGCGTGTTGCGCGCGTTTTTGAAAGACGGCGGATTCACCGTCAGGCAGGAGCGGACGCTCTGGCCTGACACGGATGGGACGGACGGGTTTTATCTATGTTTGATGGAAAGATCGCAATAAGGTCCCTGCTGCCGGAGGAGCTGGAAGCGGAGCTGAAGGCCATGGGCGAGCCGACCTACCGGGCGAAGCAGGTTTTTTCCTGGCTGTCGCGCGGGGTGTCCGGCTTCGGGGAGATGACCGACCTGCCCAAGGCGCTGCGCGAGCGGCTGGACGGAAGATTTTACCTTGCCGCGCCGCAGGTGCTGCGCAAGCAGGTCTCCGCCCATGACGGGACGGTGAAATACCTCTGGGGCCTCTCCGACGGCAACGCGGTGGAGACGGTGGTGATGCAGTACCACCACGGCAACACCGTGTGCATCTCCACGCAGGTGGGCTGCCGCCAGGGCTGCGCCTTTTGCGCTTCCACCATCGGCGGGCTGGTGCGCAGCCTGGAGCCGGGGGAGATGCTGGAGGAGGTCATGTTTTCCGAAAAGGATTCGGGACTGAAAATCTCCAACATCGTGCTCATGGGCATCGGCGAGCCGCTGGACAACTTCGATAACGTTATTAAATTCCTCCGCCTTGTCAACTGCCCGGAGGGGATGGACATCGGCATGAGGCACATTTCGCTCTCCACCTGCGGGCTCACAGAAAGATTTGACAAATTGGCCGCTCTTAATTTACAATTGACATTGTCGGTATCACTGCACGCGCCTGACGACGAGACGCGCTCGCGCATCATGCCCGCCAACCGCGGGCGCGGCGTGGCGCAGCTGATGGATGCCTGCGAGCGGTATTACCGGCAGACGGGACGGCGCATCTCCTTTGAGTACGCCATGATCGACGGGGTCAACGACTCCGACGCTCAGGCGGCGCTGCTGGCCGCCCACGCGAAGCGCGTGAGCGCTCATGTGAACCTTATACCTCTCAACCACGTGGAGGAGAGCAAGCTCCGCCCCACGCCGCCCGAGCGGCTGAAGCGCTTCAAGGCGCTGCTCGAGCGGGAGGGGGTAAACGTCACCGTCCGGCGCAGCCTGGGCGGGGACATAGACGCCTCCTGCGGCCAGCTGCGCAAAAAAGCGGCCGCCGGAAGGGCTTGAGGATGGCGAAATGAACAGCTTTGGCATCACTGACCGCGGCAAAGTCCGGCGGGACAATCAGGACAGCTTCCTCATCGAGCGCATCGAAGGGCGCGACGCCCTCATAGCCGTGCTCTGCGACGGCATGGGCGGCGAGAAGGCCGGAAACATCGCCAGCGACCTGGCGGCCAAGACCTATGCCGGCGTGCTGCGGCAGCGGTTTTCCGGGCAGAAGCTGAAGGGCGCCGAGATCCCGGAGGCCATGGCGGCCGCCTGCGCCGAGGCAAACCACATGGTGTACAGCTATTCCTGCTTCGACAGCGCCTATACGGGCATGGGGACCACGCTGGTCTCCGCCGTGATGCTCGACGGGCGCGTTTACGTCCTGAATGTGGGCGACAGCCGGGCCTATAAGATCACCCGGCGGCGCATCGTGCAGATAACGCGCGACCACTCGCTCGTGCAGGACATGGTGGACCGCGGCGAGATAAGCGCCGAAGAGGCGCGCACGCATCCGCGGCGGAATGTGATAACAAGGGCCCTCGGGGTGGACGAGAACGTCCCCAGCGACAGTTTTGCCCCGCGGTTCCAGCGCGGGGACATCCTGCTGCTGTGCTCCGACGGGCTTACGAATATGCTCACGGACAACGAGATCTTCCTGGCCGCCAGGGAGCACCGCGACCCGCTTTCCCTGGGCCGCGCGCTGATGCAGGCGGCGCTCGAGCGCGGAGCGCGGGACAATGTGACCGTGATCGCGCTCACTAAATGAATCTCCGGCGTTTGGAGGCTGTCATGGACAATATGGACAAATATCTGGGCAAGATGCTCGACGACAGATATGAGATAATGGAGGTCATCGGCGTTGGCGGCATGGCTGTGGTGTACAAGGCCATGTGCCACCGCCTGAACCGCTATGTGGCGATCAAAATACTCAGGGATGAGTTCGCCGAGGACGCGGAGTTCCGCAAGCGCTTCCAGACCGAGGCGCAGGCTGTGGCCATGCTCTCGCACCCGAATATCGTCTCTGTGTACGACGTGAGCCACACCGAGGGCATCGAGTATATCGTCATGGAGCTCATAGACGGCATCACCCTGATGCAGTACATGAAGCGTAAGGGCGCCCTGAGCTGGAAGGAGGCGCTGCATTTCTCGGTGCAGATCTCCAAGGCGCTGGAGCACGCGCACAGCAAGGGCATCGTCCACCGCGACATCAAGCCGCAGAACATCATGATACTCCGCGACGGGACCATCAAGGTGGCCGATTTCGGCATCGCCGCGCTGGAGAGCGCCCAGGAGAAGAAGAGCGACCAGACCGTGGGCTCGGTGCACTACATCGCGCCGGAGCAGGCCAAGGGCGGCGCGCCCGACACGCGCAGCGACATCTATTCGCTGGGCGTGGTGATGTACGAGATGCTCACCGGCCGCCGGCCCTATGACGGAGAGACGGCGGAAAAGATCGCCCTGCAGCACATCGCCGGCAACCCCGTGCCGCCGCGGGAGATAAACCCCGATATCCCCGAGGAGCTGGAGCGCATCACCCTGCGCGCCATGGAATCGGACATAAAGAAGCGCTATCAGACGGCGGGGGAACTGCTCTTCGACCTGGAGGAGTTCCGCCAGCAGCAGGCGGCCGCCGCCGCGCGCGCCGGCGTCTCGCAGGAGCTTGCCGAGGAAGGGCCGTATATCTACGCCGACGACATCGTGCCGGACGTGATGCCGCTTGGCAACACCGGCGAGCTGACGAAGGAGAAATACAAGCTGCGCCGCCGCCGTGCGCGCAAGGTGAGCATACTCTCCGGGGCCTGCGGCGTGCTGGTGTTCATGATCGCCGTGTTCGTGTTCCTCTGGAACTACTGGCTGAAGGACATTTTCAGCGTGGCGGAGCGAGTGAACGTGCCAAATTTTGTGGGGCTGGACTATCAGGAGGTCATCGATGACCCCAGCTTCACCTCCATTTTCTCTTTCACCATCGAGCTGGCCATCGATCCCAGCGTGCCGGACGGGGAGATCGTCTCACAGGACCCTGAGGCCGACCGCAGCATGATGATCGTGCCGGAGAAGATACCCGTCACGCTCACCGTCAGCACCGGCGTCATCGAGACGGAGGTGGTGGACGTCACCAACCAGCAGTATCAGGAGGCGACCATCACGCTGCAGAACGCGGGCTTCCGCGTGGAGCCCGTCTATGAGCCCAGCGATACCGTCACCGAGGACTATGTCATACGCACGCAGCCGGCGGCGGGAGAGATGATCGCCGCGGGCGACACCGTGTATATCTATATCAGCGCCGGGCCGGAGATAAAGACCGTCACCATGCCTCAGCTCGTGGGCATGTCGCTGGACGCCGCTATCGACCGCCTGGAGAGCACGGGCCTCAGCTACGGCGAGCCCACTTACCTGCACAGCGAGTACGATGTGGGCACCGTCATCCGCCAGAGCGTCACCGCCTATGAGGAGGTCGAGGCGCACTCGCGCATCTACCTCTGGGTCTCCAGCGGGCCGGAGGAGACGCCGTCGCCCACGCCCTCCGAGGAGCCGGAGGACGACGGGCCGGGCTATTACTTCGCCGACGAGCCGGTGGAAGCCACGCCGGAGGGCTGATGGAAGGGCTGATCGTCAAAGCCCTCAGCGGCTTCTATTACGTGCAGACCGGCGAGGGAACGGTCGAGTGCAGGGCGCGCGGGCGCTTCCGCCTGGACGGCTCCTCGCCGCTGGTGGGCGACCGCGTGAGCGTCAGCCTGGATGCCCAGGGCCGCGGGCGTGTGGACGAGATACTGCCGCGGCGGAACATGTTCATCCGCCCGGCGGTGGCCAATATCGACGCGCTGGTGGCGGTGGCCTCCGTCTCCGAGCCGGAGACGGACCCGTTCCTCATCGACCGCGTGGCGGCCACGGCGGAACACGCCGGCTGCGAGGTCATCGTCTGCGTCAACAAGGCGGACACGGGCGACGCGGGCCGGCTGGCGGCGATCTACGCCGGCACGGGCTACACGGTGGTCGTCGCCAGCGCCGTGAACGGCGAGGGGATAGACGGGCTGCGCCGCGCCATAGAGGGCAAGGTGTGCGCCTTTTCCGGCAACTCCGGCGTGGGCAAATCGAGCCTTCTGAACGCGCTGGAGCCCTCGCTTTCGCTGCCCACGGGCGAGATAAGCGAAAAGCTGGGCCGCGGCCGGCACACGACGCGGCATGTGGAGCTCTTCCGCGTGGCGGGGGCCCTGGTGGCGGACACGCCGGGCTTCGGCTCCTTCGACGTGGAGCAGATGCCGCCCATACCGAAGGAAGAGCTGCAATACTGCTTCCCCGAGTTCCGCGAGTACATAGGGCGCTGCCGCTTTGACGACTGCGCTCACCTGAAGGAGCCTGACTGCGCCGTCCGCGAGGCGCTGGAGGCGGGAAAGATAGCGCCGTCGCGCTATCAGAGCTATGAAAGGCTCTACGAGATCTCCGCGCAGAAACCGGCGTGGGAAAAATAAGACAGCGTGCAGAGCCCGGCCATGAGGCCGGGCTTTTTTGCGCCTGATAGGCACAGCGCGGGCGGCAGGGGCATATATTGTTATCAACGCTGTTCCTGGGGGGTGATGCTATGCGGCGAGGCAGGCGGAACAGCCTTCCGCCGCTGGGGTGCCTGGTGATGCTGGCCGGAGTGCTGATACTGTTCGCGCTCGTGCTGCCGGCCGGTTTCTGGTGGTTCGCGCTTGCCGTGGGCCTCATCGGCATTGGCATGTGGCTGCTGCACCGCTGCCGGTAATATCTGCGGCGAGTGCGGCATATGCTTGCACTACCACAAGGACAAGGGGAGATCATATGGAGCTGACAATGAAGCGCGAGCGGGTCGAGTGCTGCGAGAAGGTCTTTGAATATTGCGCCCCCGCCGAGGAGGCCGCCGAGACCGTCATCCCGGACACGATGCCGGACGTGGAGCGCGTGCTCTGCGCGGGAGGGACGGCCATCATCCGCTCGAAGGAGGTGCAGGAGGGGCGCGTGAGCCTGACGGCTGGCGTGGCGGCTACTGTCATCTACACGCCGGAGGGCGAGGAAGGGACGCGCTGCGTCAGCGCCGCCGTGCCGTTTTCCATCAGCCTGGAGGCCCCGGGCGTGACTGCCGGCAGCGCGGCCGTCTGTATGCTCTCCGTCACCGGCATCGAGGCCAGGATACTGAACCCGCGCAAGCTGCTGATACGCGCCGTGCTCAGCGTGCATGTGGAGTGCTATGAGCGGCGCGAGCTGGAAACTGTCTGCGGGGTGGACTGCGGCGGGGAGCGGCAGATAGAGAGCCTGGTGGAGACCTGCGCCGTCTCGCCGGTGGTCGCCGTGAAGGAAAAGACCTTCACCCTGACGGACGAATACCGCTTCGACGGCCTGCCGCCGGCGGGGGAGCTGCTGTGGCATTCGGTTGGCATCGTGCCCGGCTCCGTGCGCAATGTGGGCAGCAAACTGGTGTTCGGCGGCACGGTGCGGCTTGCCGTGCTGTACGCAGCGGAGGACACGGGAGAGCTCTGCTCCGCCGCGTTTGAGACGGAGTTTTCACAGATGCTGGATACGGAACGCGAACTCACCTCGCCGGACGCTGCCGTATATACGCTGCTGACGGCGGAGTACATAGACCTTACCACACTGGCCGGAGGGGAGAAGGGCATTTCCGCCGAGTACCACCTGGTGTCGCAGGCTGTGATATGCGACAGCGCGCGGCTGAACGTGCTCTCCGACTGCTACTGCAACAGCCGCGAGCTCGTCTGCGAGACGCAGGAGCTGCCCTTCGTCTGTGAGAGGCGCCGCCGGCTGCTGCGGGCCGAGGCGCGGGAGACCGTGCAGGCTTCGCCGCCCTGTGCGGAGGTGCTGAAGGTGTTCGTCAGGCCGGGAGAGCCGGAAAGCCAGGATGGCGCCGCCGCCTGCCCCGTGAGCGTCACTGTGCTGTACCGCTCAGCGGAAGGTGCGGCCTGCGCGGCCTCCGCGCGCATGACGGCCTCGGTCAAGGCAGAGCTTCCAGAGGGCGAACGCATCGCCGCGCTGCGGGCGGTCTCATCCGAGGGCTTTGCCACGCCGGCCCAGGGCGCGCTGGAGGTGCGCGCGGCGGTGGATATCGAGCTCACGGCGGAGCGCTGCTCCAGCGCCGGGGCCATCACCTCCGTCACCGACGCCGGGGAGGCGGACACGGCAGGCCGGCCCTCCGTGACGGTCGTGCGCGCCGCGGCGGGGGATACGCTCTGGGCGCTGGGCAAGAAATACCACTCGACGCCGGAGCTGATCGCCGCGGTGAATTCCCTGGGCGACGGCGCGCCGGCGGAGGGGAGCGTATTGCTTATACCTGCCGTCAAATAGCCCATTTTCGGGAAAATATGCACATTGCTCTTGCGCAACGGCCGCTTTGGTGCTACAATGTTTGGGCAAATAACGAGCTCAAGGGGTTGTTTATATGTCTGGACATTCCAAGTGGCATAACATACAGAAAAC
>DVOV01000195.1 GCA_018713375.1 Candidatus Scatomorpha stercorigallinarum
GGTAACGGGTATGTTAGATTTTAGTTGCAAAGAGCGCTATGACCTGCGCGATTTCATCGACCTCATAGCCTATCTCCGCTCTGAGCGCGGCTGCCCCTGGGACCGGGAGCAGACCCACGAGAGCATCAGGCGCAATGTCCTGGAAGAGGCCTACGAGGTGTGCGAGGCGATAGACGAGCGCGACGGCGACCATCTCCGCGAGGAGCTGGGAGACCTGCTGATGCAGGTTATTTTCCACGCCCGCATGGAGGAGGAAAAGGGCGGCTGGAACATAGACGACGTGGCCGACGAGGCCTGCAAGAAGCTCGTGCACAGGCACCCGCACGTCTTTGGCAGCGTGGACGCCGCCACCAGCGAGAAGGTGCTCGACAACTGGGACGCCATCAAGCGCGCCGACCGCGCGCAGAGCACCATGGCCTCCGCCATGGACGGCGTCTCCGCCGCCATGCCCGCCCTCTGGCGCGCGGACAAGATACAGCACAAGGCCGCCAAGCTGGGCTTCGACTGGCCCACCGTGGCCGGCGCCATGGACAAGGTGCGCGAGGAGGCCGACGAGCTCCAGCAGGGTATCGACGCCGGCGACCTGGAGAACGTCAAGGAGGAGCTGGGCGACATCATGTTCTCCGTCGTCAACGTGGCCCGCTTCTACAAGCTGGACTGCGAGGAGCTGCTGCACGCGGCCTGCCGCAAGTTCATCCGCCGCTTCCGCTACCTTGAGGAGGGCGCGGCCAGCCGCGGCAAAAAGCTCGAGGACATGACCCTTGCCGAGATGGAGGAGATCTATCAGCAGGCCCGCCACGACCTGGAGGGCAAGGAGCCCGTGAGCGTAAACGTGTGAGAAACCCGCCCCAAGCGGCTCTCTATAGGTTGTTATCAATTATTCAGGAGGAATACCAATGAACAAGGCAGAACTCATCACCGCCGCCGCCGAGAAGGCCGGCATCACGAGGAAGGACGCGGAGAAGGCCATCAGCGCCGCTCTGGAGGTCATCACCGGGGAGCTCGTCGCCGGCGAGCGCGTCTCCCTTGTCGGCTTCGGCACCTTCGACGTGAAGGTCCGCGGCGAGCGCGTGGGCCGCAACCCCCGCACCCGCGAGGAGATCACGATAGCCGCCTCCCGCGTGCCCCAGTTCAAGGCCGGCAAGGCCCTGAAGGACGCCGTGGCGAAATAAAAAACGTCCGCCATGCCCGGCTGGCAAAAAGTCTCCGGGCATGGCGAAAAAAAGCTTGCATTCTGCCGCAGCCTGTGCTATTATAGTCGGGCACTGAAAAGTACACAGCCAATATCCGGGTGTGGCGCAGATGGTAGCGCGCTTGAATGGGGTTCAAGAGGCCGCTGGTTCAAATCCAGTCACTCGGACCACGTGGAAGGGGAAGCGGAAACACTTCCCTTTTTGCATGCCGGATTTGGACCAGCGGCCTCTTGCGCCGGAGGCGCGTCAGATCCCGCCGCCGGCCGGCGGACGCATCGCGTCGGCCGGCCGCTGGTTCAAATCCAGTCACTCGGACCACGTCGGAACAGATTTCACTCTGTTCCGGCGTCTTTTTTTGCCTGCGGCAAAATAGACGCCATCCTCTCCGTTACATCTGTCCCTCCTCTCAAAACCGAACCCGCTGCGCTGGGCTTCGGTTTTGTTTTTTGCTGTGCGCCCATATGCTTTGGGCCGGCTGTCTGTCCGCTCGGGCCAAAAGTTATGTGAAATCGAGGAAATATTTATTTCCAGCTATTTGCCCGGACTTCTTCCGCTGTGAAGGAGCCCTTTTTTGCTTTTCTGCGGCTTCTGCCTCACGTTGGGCTTTTTCAGCGGGCAGCCCGTTCATCCTGCGGGAGCTTTTTCATTTCGGCCCTGCCGCTCACCTGCGTCTCGCACGCGCATGTATCCGGTTTTTTCACTGACGGGGGTTGAGTAAGACTGCGCCCGGCTTGACATCTGAGCTGGGCGTGATATAATACAGTAAGCAGGTTAGTTTCTGCTAACTTATTTAAACAGCCTGATGGCGGGAGGTACAGCTATGCTGGCGGAATATCTGAATGACAGCCAGGCCGCAGCCTGGACACAGGTGATGCCCGGGGCGCGGGCCTGCCTGTTCTCCCTGCGCGAGGGGCCGGTCGCCCTGCCCCTCCGGCTGGAGCCTCTGCACTTCGAGGCGCTGTTCTGCCTGGCCGGGTCGATCGCCCTGACGCGGCGGAACGGCTCGGTCTTGGAGCTGGGCTCCCGGCAGGTACTGCTCCTCACCGACCTCTCCGGCCTGTCCTCCGCCAGAGCCGATGACGGCCTGGAGGGCGTCCTGGTGGCGGTGGACGCGCGGAGCGCCCGCGAGAGCCTGGCAGCCATCTGTGACCTGCTGGGCGGGCTGGCCCTGGACACCGGGCAGGTGCGTAGGTGGATGGCCATACGTGGCGGCTGCGCCCTGGAGGGCCCCACCCACTGGAGCCTGGCGGCCTTTGCCGACCTGGAGCGCCTGCCCCGGAGCGAGCAGGGGCGTTGGTGCGTGTGGAAGTCGGTGGAGCTGCTCTATCTTTTGAGCGCCGGCGGCACGGCCGATCCCCCGCCGGGCGGCATGAACCCCGCCATCGCCCGTGCCGCCGCCGCGGCGAGGGCCTATATGTCAACGCACCTCGACGAGCGCCTGACCATCCCCGAGCTCAGCCGCCGCTTCTGCGTTTCGGCCACTGCGCTGAAGGCGGCTTTCCGCGCGCTCTATGGCCAGCCCATACACTCCTGGCTGCGCGAAAAGCGCATGGAACGCGCCGCCGAGCTGCTGAGGCGCTCGGACATGAGCGTGCTCGATATATCCCAGGCCGTGGGCTTCGCAAGCCCCAGCC
>DVOV01000196.1 GCA_018713375.1 Candidatus Scatomorpha stercorigallinarum
CCAGCGCCGTTTTCGCCTCCAGGCCGATTATCGACTGGTGCAGCAGCACCTGGTTGAGCACGCTGCCGAGCACATAGCGGTAGCCCTCGTGGCTGGTGGCGTCCTCCACGGCCTCGCTGATGGCGCAGCCCAGCGAGCCGGTGGTGCCGGGGTTCTCGGCCAGTATCTTCCGCCCCACCGCGGTGCTCATGCTGGGGCTGGGTGTGACGGAGGCGCCGTAAGTGCGCATCACCTCGCGGCGGAAGGGCTTCTGCTCATAGGAGCACTTCACCATGTACACCCGGCAGTCGAGGCCCAGATAGCCGCAGGCCATGGCCAGGGCCGTGCCCCACTGGCCGGCGCCGGTCTCCGTGGTGACGCCCTTCAGCCCCTGCTGCTTGGCGTAATAGGCCTGGGCGATGGCGCTGTTGAGCTTGTGCGAGCCGGAGGTGTTGTTGCCCTCGAACTTGTAGTAGATCTTCGCCGGGGTCTTGAGCTTTTCCTCCAGGCAGTAGGCCCGCACGAGCGGGGAAGGGCGGTACATCTTGTAAAAATCGCGTATCTCCTGCGGGATGGGAATTTCCCGCGTGTCGTTGTCCAGCTCCTGACGCACGAGCTCATCGCAGAAAACGCCGCGCAGCTCGTCGAAGGTCATCGGCTTGCCCGTGCCCGGGTTGAGCAGAGGCGCGGGCTTTATGGGCATATCTGCGCGGAGATTGTACCATGCCATGGGCATTTCGTCTTCAGAGAGGTAGATCTTGTAGGGGATTTTTTCGCTGGTCATGGCTGATTCTCCTTTTTGCATTTGATTTTGAAATAAAAAAACTGTCCCGTATGACCAGAAGGTCATACGGGACAGGATTTCACATTTTCCTGCGGTGCCACCCGAATTGGCGCGAACGCGCCCGCTTTGCCCGCGCCATCACGCGGCCGGCGCTGTAACGGGCGCTCACCCGGGAGTTAGCTTCGCTCCCCTCATGAGTCCATTCCCCGCACATTCGCGCTGCGGCGCTCACAGCAAACGCGCCGCTCTCTGAAAGCCTCCCGCGCGGGTACTCTTCTCAGTCATCGGTTTGAGGCGATTTAGTGATTCACAGTATAGGCCGCGGACGGCAGTTTGTCAAACCGGCAAAATAGCCAAAATTCTATTCTCCAATTTGTGTACTATTCCCGGCGCCGGCGCCGATGTCCGCCGCCAGCTCGTCCAGCAGCGCGGCGAAGCGCTCCGTCTCCTGCGCGCCGTGGCGGCTCTCGAAGCGCCGCACGGCCTCGCAGAGCTCGCGCTCCAGCGTGCCCACGTAGCCATAGTACTTGGGCGTGAGGACTAAATAATATTCACGCCGGTCGGCGCCGGAGTTCTCCTTCAGCAGATAGCCCTTGCGCACCAGGCTGGCCACCTTGTAGGTGGCGTTCGACTGGGAAATGTTCAAAAAGGCGGCGAACTGGCTGACCGTGGGCCGCCCCAGCTGGCGGATGACCTCCAGGGAGAAGGCCTCCATCGCCGAGAGCGAGCCGCGGCGCTCGCGCACCAGCGCGAACACCTGGCGGCAGAATTCGCTCTTGAGCTTTTCATATACGCGCAGAAAGCTCTCCTGAAGCATAAATTTTCACTCCCGGCGGATATAGTTGCGTTACTTGTTCAGTATCAGGCCGATGAACACCAGCGGCTCGCTGCCCTTGTTGACGATGGCGTGCTGCTCGCCGCTGTCGGTGAAGCTGACGTCGCCCGCGCGGAGCGTGGTGATGGTGCCGTTGTCGTTCAGCTCGCCCTCGCCGGAGAGCACGAAGTAGGTCTCGCAGTCGCCCTGGTGCGTGTGCAGCCCGACGCCGCAGCCGGACTCGAGCGTGATGACGCTGTACAGCTTGCCCATGCCGCCCAGCTGCTCGGGGCCGATGATGGAGAGGAGCTGCGCCTGGCCCGGGCCGTCGCGCATGCCCTCCCAGATCCTTTCCTGACGGTTTTCCGCTCTGATGACCATGTTCTTTACCTCCTGATCTTATTTGCAGATGTCGTGCGCGGCCAGGGCGAAGATCTTCACCGCAGTCAGCGCGTCCTGTATATTTATCCGTTCGTTGGCGCCGTGCAGGTTGCTCTCGAAGCCGGGCATGGAGATGCCGAAGCCGACGCCGCCCTCGATGTCGTGCACATAGGTGCCGCCGCCCGTGCGCAGGCACTCGCCGCGGCGGCCGGAATAGGTCTCGTAGCAGCGCAGCAGCGTCTGTACGAACTCGCCGTCGCCCGGGGTGTGGTGCGGCGCGGTGAGCTCGCCCTCGGCGGTGATGCCGGCGGCGGCCATGGCCTTCATCGCCACGGCGCAGCAGTTTTCATAGGTGGCGCAGATGGGCACGCGGCAGTCGAGCTTGCCCGTCAGGCCCTCTTCGCCGAGGTCGATGACGTTCAGCGAGGCCGTGAGGGGGCCGGAGAGCTCGTCCGCCTGGTCGATACCCAGGCCCTCGCCGCCGTAGGCCCCGTGGGGGAAGAGGTCGGCGAGCGCGCGCACGGCGGCGTTCGCCGGCGCGTCCGGGGACAGCGGCAGCGCGGCCACGATGCCCAGCAGGGCCGTGAGCGCGTTGTTGGCCCCATCGGGATAGGCCGCGTGGCCCTGCGTGCCGTGTACGCTCAGGCGCACGCCGTCCCCGGCGGGCTCGCAGAGGAGGTCGACGCCGTATTTGCCGGCGGCCTCGTGCGCCGCCCAGAGGGCCGTGTCAGCGTCCAAGCCCAGCACCAGCGCCGTGGCGTCCCCGGGGATGACGTTAACGCGGAAGCCGCCGTTGAGCGCGGCCACGCGCGGCAGCGCGTCCGACTTCGCCCAGCCGGCGCTGAGGTCCGGCGCCCAGCGGCCCTTCTCCGTGTTGTAGACGGGGAAGCCCGTGTCGGGCGTGACGGTGTTGGGCGCGGGGGCGTTGCCCTTGTAAAAATATGGCAGGTCGCCGGAGCCGGACTCCTCGTCCGTGCCCATGATGAGGCGGATGCCGTGGCTGAGCTCCACGCCCAGCTCCTTCAGGCAGCGCAGGGCGTAGAGGGCGATCACCACCGGGCCCTTGTCGTCGTCCGTGCCGCGGCCATAGAGGCAGCCGTCGTCCTTTTCCGTGGCGGTGTAGGGGTCGGTGTCCCAGCCCTCGCCCTCGCCCACCACGTCCAGGTGGCCGAGGATGTCCAGCGCGCTGGGCTTTTCGCTGAAGAAGGCCGCACCCACGGCGCCGCCGTACATTTTCGTCTCAAAGCCGTACTCCCCGCAGAGGGCCAGGGCCTCGTCCAGCGCCCTGCGCGGCCCAGGGCCGAAGGGCGCGCCCTCCGCCGGCTCGCCGCGGACGCTCTTCACCGCCACCAGGCGGCCGATGTCGCGCAGAAGCTCCGCGCGGTGGGAGTCCACCCACTGCGATATCCTGTCTTTAATTTCCATCGTTTATCAGCTCCTTTGTCTGCCTTTCGGCCTCGGCGCAGATGCGCGCCGGGTCGTCGCCGACGAAAAACTCGCCGTTTTCATAGAGTATGCGCCCCGCCACCATCGTCAGGCGCACGTTGTCCTTCGAGCCGCTGTAGACCAGGTTCTTGGCCGGGGCGTGGATGGGCCGCATGTTGGGCCGGCCGAGGTCGATGACGGCGATGTCCGCCTGCTTGCCGGCGGCCAGGCAGTCGCAGTCCGCCAGGCCCATGGCCCGCGCGCCGCCCGTGCAGGCGGCCAGCAGGATGTCCTCCGCCGGGCAGGCGGCGGCGTCATGCTCGCGGAGCTTTTGCAGCACGCAGGCGAGGTACATCTCACGGAACATGTCGAGCGCGTTGTTGGAGGCCGGGCCGTCCGTGCCCACGGCCAGGCGGATGCCGCGCCGCTTGAGCTCCGTCAGCGGGGCGATGCCGCTGGCCAGCTTGGCGTTGGAGGCCGGGCAGGTGACGGCGGTGAGGCCGCGCTCGGCGAATATCTCCATGTCGCGCTCAGAGAGCCACACGCAGTGGTAGCCACCGCCGCCGTAGTCGAAGAGGCCCAGGGAGTCGAAATACTCGGTGGGCGACATGCCGCGGCGCTCATACGCGCCCTTCGTCTCGCTCTCCGTCTCCGAATTGTGGGTCCAGAACGGGGCGCGCAGCTCATGCACGAGCTCGGATAGCTCCCTGCCCAGCGTGTCCCCCGCCGTGTACTCGGCGTGCATCCCGGGCAGGTAGCTGATGAGCGGGTGCAGCTTGTTGAACTTTGCGTAGTCGTCCGCCGCCACCTGCACGCTGTCCCCGTCCGAGAGCGCGCCGCACATGACCGTGCGGAAGCCCATGTCGATGTTGGCCTGGGCGTAGGCGTCGCGGTGGAAGTACATGTCAAAGCTGGCGGTGATGCCGCTGCTCAGGTACTCGAGCACGGCCAGTCGCGTGAAGGCATAGACGCGCTCGGGCGTCAGCCGCGCTTCCAGCGGGAACACCTTCTCGTTCAGCCAGCGCAGCAGCGGCAGGTCGTCGGCGTAGGAGCGCAGGAAGGTCATGGCCGAGTGGGTATGCGCGTTCTTGAAGCCGGGGATGACGAGCGAGCCACCGAGGTCGATCTCCCGCTCGAAGGCGGGCCGTTCCCCGCCGCGCTCCGGGCCCACATAGGCGATCATGTCGGCGTCCGTCCACACCTCGCCGCGGAAGTACGAGCAGTCGGCGCCCATCGGCATCACGAGGGCGTTATAGAGGCGAATCATCTGATCACTCCTTCAAAAATACCGGCGCGTCCGGCGTAACAAGGTTATCACCGGCGCGCGTAAAAGTCAATTTGCAAAAGCGGCCGCGCTGTGCTATGCTCATGGCCAGGAGGCGATGAAAAATGCAGCCGCAGGAGTTCATGGACTTCGTCCACACCCTTGAGCGCATGAAGTGCAACACCCGCCACAGCTATACGAGCACGCTCCGGCACGAGAGCGTGGCCGAGCACACCTTCCGCATCGCCGCCATGGCGCTGCTGCTGGAGGGGGAATTCCCGCAGCTCGACATGGCGCGGGTGATAAAGATGTGCCTGGTGCACGACTGGGGCGAGGCCGTCACGGGAGACATCCCCTCGTTCCTCAAGACGGACAGCGACGAAGCGCGCGAGGCGGAGGCGGTGGACGCGCTGCTCTCCCGCCTGCCGGAGCGCCGCGGGGAGCTCGCCGCGCTTTTCGCCGAGCTCAACGCCCTGGAGACGCCGGAGGCGCAGCTCTTCAAGGCCCTCGACCGCATCGAGGCCGTGATACAGCACAACGAAGCGCCGCTCTCCACCTGGATCGAGCGCGAGCGCACGCTCAACCTTGAATACGGCGTCGAGGACTGCGCGCGCTTCCCCTTCATGGCGCAGCTGCGGGAGATAGCCGCCGAAGAGACGCGCCAGAAGCTCGCGCGCGGGGAATGAGTTCCGCTATCCCCTCCAGCCGGCGCGGCGCAGCAGCGCGAGCGAGCGAGCGTCCGCGCGCCTGACGAAGGCGGCCAGGAAGTCCTCGCCGCTGTCGTAGGCGGGGATCAGCTTCATCCCCGGCGGGGCGGCCTCGGCCTCCGGCGCGGGCGTGACGAGCACGCCGCCGGCCTCGGCCTCCTTCATGGCCACGGAGCCGGCGCGGTAGAAGTGGTCGCGGCGGATGTGCTCCAGCTCGTGCTCGAGCTTCGCGCGCCGCCGCTCCTCGCCCATGCGGGAGTTGAGGTAGATGTCAAAGCTGCCGTCGTCATTGGGGACGGTGACGCCCTCCACGGCGGCGGGCAGCTCCACCAGTCGGACGAAATAGTCCGGCGTCCACACAGGCCGTCAGCCCCCTTCGCGGGCCCGGCGCAGCGCTTCGATGATGGCCACGGCCTGCTCCACATCCGCCTTCGTGGCGTCTTTGGAGACGGAGAAGAGCATCCGCAGCTCCGGCCGCGCGGATAGCTGCTCAAGATATCCCGTCAGCTCCTCGTCGCCGTTGACGGCCGACTTCGGCAGCTGCTCGGCGCAGAGCTCCTCGGTGGTGACGCCGAAATAGTCTGCGATCTTGGCGCGGGTGGCGTCCGTCGGCTGGCAGCCGTGCTTCCAGCGCGTGACAGCGGATTTCTGAAATCCCAGCTCCGTCGCCACGGCGGTGGGCGCCTTGCCCACGCCATTGCACAGCCGCAGGTAGTTCTCGTAAAACATGCTCCGGCCTCCCAAAGTTTTCTGTAAAGACGATATCACACTTTGTGAACTTTTGCAACCCTTAATCGCGGCAAAAACAGCGCCCTGGGCGCTGTTTTTGTTTTTTGCCCTATACGGCGGCGTAGATGAGCGCCGCGGCGATGAGCACGGCCTCGAAAAAGCAGATGAGCGGCATCCCGACGGTGAATGAGGTGTGCCGCGTCTTGTGCCGGAGGGTGTACATCGCGAGCATTATCCCGGGGCTGCCGCCGAGGAAGGCGATGAAGAACAGCGCCGCCTCCGAAATCCGCCGGCCGCCGCGCCGGGCGCGGGATTTGTCGACAGCCATCATGACAAAGCCGTCGATGTTGATAAAAAGCAGATACTCCCCCAAAAGGCAGTAGAGCACTATCATGTCTCGTCCTCCAGTTCGCCGAAATACCAGCCGCTCACGCCGTTGTGCTTGCAGAGGAAGCCGCGGCTCGTCGTTTCCACAACGCCGACCTCGTCGCCGGGCGCGAGGGGCAGGGCGTAGTCCGTGCAGTCGTTGCAGCGGACGGCGCCGTCACTGCCGCGCCGCAGGTACTTTGTGAGGATGTCGAGCTCATAGCCCGTGCGCAGGTGGCGGCAGCGGGAGAACTCCTCCCCCTGTTCGAGCACCTCCACAACATTGTCGCCCCAGCGGATGTAGGCGCTTCGCTGCGAGGCCGCCTGCGCCGTTTTCACGCGGCGGAGGGGGAAGGGGTCGTAGTAGACGCAGCCGAAGTCCTCGCTGCCGTTGCGCGGGATGATGAGCGCGTTGAGCTGCCCGTCGTCCTTGAGCACGCAGCCGCCGTCGATGCTGACGATATGGCTCTCGCGGTCGATGAGCGGGTCAGCGCAGGTGATATCGCCGCCGTAGAGCACCACGGGCCAGTGGCCGACGATCACCCACTTGTCAAATTTCCGCCCCTGGCGCATGAAGTTGTCGTTTTTCATGCACTCCCAGCCGTCCCAGCCGGCGGGGTCGCCCTCCGGCAGGCCGCCGTGGACGAAGGTGTAGTGCTCCGTATCCAGCACGTGGGGCAGCGAGTCGATGAAGTCCAGCTCGGGCCGGAAATGCTCCGCTATCGCCGCGCGCATGGCGCCGACGTCCGGCTCCGGCGAGAGCGGGAAGCCTATCTCCTCGCACATCTGCGCCAGCAGGCCCGGGCCCCAGCCCATTCCGTTGCTGGCGAAATAGCGCCGCAGGTAGCCCTCCGTGTAGTGCTGCGGGCGGTAAATCTCCTCCTGCCAGCAGTCGCAGTTGCCCTGCACGGCGAGCACGCGGCGCTTCTTCGCCAGGTCCATGATATAGCGCAGCGTGGCGAGGCTCTGCGGCCCCTTCTCCACCATGTCGCCGCAAAAGACGAGCGTGTCCTCCTCCGTGAGCGCCAGCTTGTCCAGCAGCCCGCGCAGATAGGGCAGGTTGCCGTGGATGTCGGAGATGGCGATGATGCGCCCGCTCTCCGGCAGCTGCGCGCGGGCGATCCTGGCCGGCCACATCATATCGGACGCTCCATCAGGTACTGCTCGGAGGACACTCCGGCGTCCGTCCTCAGCCGGCGGAAGCCGTAGTGCTCGTAAAAGCCGATGGCGTGTTCGTTGGTGACGGCCACGTGCAGGCGCAGCGCGCGCCGGCCCTGGCCCTCGAAATAGGCGGCGGCGCAGCCGATGAGCTGCACGCCCAGGCCGTGGTCGCGGAACTCCGGCAGCAGGTAGAGCAGGCTTATCCAGCCGCAGCCGTCGTCCCGTCCGCGGCGGGGGTCCAGCTCCAGCACGCCCACGGGCGTGTCGCCGCTCATCACCTTCATCAGGCAGCCGGGGGCCTTGGCGGCGTGCGAGCGCGCGCTGGAGAGATAGACGCTGGAGACGAAGCCGGCGTCGCTCCCGTGGGCCACCACCCAGCTGTCGCGGTAGCAGCGCAGGTAAAATGCCGCGTCCGCGTCCCGCCGCGGGTCCAGCGGCTCGAAGCGCAGGCTGGACATGTCCTCCTTTTTCGTATCCCGCCACCAGGACTGCTTTGCGAAAGTGGAGAGCGCGCCCAGATGGCTGTTGTCGTTATAATATTCCACCTCGATGCGCCCGGCATCCACGTGGAGCAGGGAAACGGAGGTGTTGTCCCCGTGCATCATGGCGTTTTCGCTGGTCAGGCCCAGCGCGCCCATGAGGAATATCTTGATGGCCATGCCGTGCGAGACCACGGCCACGGTCTTCCCCTCGTTTTCGGCGGCGATGCGCCGTATCTCCGCCGTCATGCGCCGCTGGACGTGCTCGAAGCTCTCGCTGCCCGGCACGGCCCAGTGCTCGATGTCGTTGTTGAACTTGTACATCTCCTGCGGCCAGCGGTAGGTGAGCTCGCCCCAGGGCTGGCCCTCCCAGACGCCCATGCAGATCTCCCGCAGCTGCTCGGTCTTGTGCAGCGTCAGGCTGCGGCCGCGGAGGAAGGCCCCCGCCGTCTCCACCGTGCGGTCCAGGTCGCTCGAATACACCGCGTCGATATGTATGCCCCGGAAGCGCTCCGCCAGCGCGTCGATCTGCTTTTTGCCGCGCTCGGTGATGCGCCCGTTCCAGTGCCCCTGCGCGCGGCGGAAGAGGTTGCCCTCCGCCTCCGCGTGACGTACCAGATAGATATCCGTCATGCTCATGCCTCCGTGTTCTGCGCGCCGCGGCCGCGTATTGACCGGCGGCTCCGCCTTGGGTTATAATAGGCGCGCAAGGTCATTTTACTATATATCTCGCAAATAGACAAGCGGAGGTTTGCGCCTTGAAAGTGATACATCTCATCAGCGGCGGGGACACCGGCGGGGCCAAGACCCACGTCCACTCGCTGCTGCAGAATCTCTCCCGCAGCGTGACGGTGACGCTCGTCTGCTTCCGCGGCGGGCCCTTCGCCGAGGAGGCCGCCGCGCTGGGCATCGACACGCGCGTTTTCGCCGGCGGCTTCTTCCACGCCCTGCGCGAAGTGCGCGCGCTCATCGCCGCGGAGGGCTGCGACATCATCCACTGCCACGGCTCGCGCGCCAACCTGGCCGGCGCGCTGCTGCGCAGGAGCACCAGGAAGCCCGTGGTCAGCACCGTACACAGCGACTACCGGCTCGACTACCTGGGCCGCCCCGCCGCCGCCCTCACCTACGGCAAGCTCAACGTCTTCGCCCTGCGGCACATCAAGTACCACATCGGCGTGTCGGACGCCATGCGCGCGCTGCTCATCAGCCGCGGCTTCCCGCGCGCCACCACCTTTGCCATCTATAACGGCCTCGACTTCTCGCGCAGCGTACCGCAGCCCGACCGCGCGGCGTTCTACGCGCGCGTGGGCGCCAATGTTGGCCCCGGGGACGTGGTCGTCGGCGCCGCCGCGAGGCTCGACCCGGTGAAGGACCTCTCCACGCTCGTGCGCGGCTTTGCGCTGGCAAAAAAGTCCGTCCCGGGGCTGAAGCTCATCATAGCCGGCGAGGGCGCGGAGCGGCCGAACCTCGAGTCCCTGGCGGCGTCGCTCGGCGTGGCGGACAGCGTGACGCTCGCCGGCTGGCTGGACGACATGGACGAGTACTACGGCGCGCTGGACATCAATACGCTCACCAGCATCTCCGAGACCTTCCCCTACGCCATAACCGAGGGCGCGGCGCACCGCCTGCCCACTGTCTCCAGCCGCGTGGGCGGCATCCCCCGCCTCATCGAGGACGGCGTCACCGGCTATCTCTTCGAGCCCGGCGACTGGCAGGCGCTGGGCGAGCGCCTGGCGCGCCTGGCCTCCGACGCCACCCTGCGCGAGGCCCTGGGCGAGGCCATTTTCGAGCGCGCGGCGCGCGACTTCTCCATGGAGGCCACCTGCCGCGAGCAGCGCGCCGTCTATGAGGAGATACTCTCGCGCGAGGCCAACGGCGGCCGCGCGGGCGTCCTCATCTGCGGGGCCTACGGCATGGGCAACGCCGGCGACGAGGCCATCCTGGACGCCATCACGGCGGAGATGCGCTCCATAGACCCGCTGATGCCCATCACCGTCCTCTCCCGCGACCCGGAGGGCGCGGAGGCCAGGCTGGATGTGGACGCCATCCACACCTTCAACGTCCCCGGCTTCCTGCGCGCCATGCGCCGCCGCACGCTGTACATAAACGGCGGCGGCAGCCTGATACAGGACGTCACCAGCCGCCGCAGCCTCTGGTTCTACCTCTTCACCCTGCGCGCGGCCCGGCGCTGCGGCTGCCGCGTGATGATGTACGGCTGCGGCATCGGGCCCGTGCGCCGTCCCGGCGGCGTCAAAAGCACGCGCCGCACCATCAGCTCCTGCGTGGACATCGTCACGCTGCGCGAGCCGGACAGCATGGAGGAGCTGCACCGCTTCGGCGTGCAGGGCCCGGAGCTGATACTGGCGAGCGACCCGGCGCTCACCCTCTCCCCCGCCCCGGCGGAGGAGATCGACGCCGAATTCAAAAGCGCCGGCGCCGACCCCAGGGGGAAATATATCTGCTTTGCCCTCCGCCGCTGGCCGGGCTTTGAGCAGAAGGCGGCGGACTTTGCCGCCGCCGCCCGCCACGCCTATGAAAAATACGGCCTCACGCCGGCCTTCGTCTCCATCAACCACAAGAGCGACGGCGAGGCCGCGGCCACCGTGGCCGCCCTGCTGGGTGACGTGCCGCGGGTGTTCATCCCCGGCCCGCTGCCCTCCGCGCTGGCCATTGGCGTCATGTCGCGCATGGAGGTCGTGGTGTCCATGCGCCTGCACGGCCTCATCTTCGCCGCCGGCCAGGGCGTGCCGCTGGTGGGCGTGAGCTACGACCCCAAGGTGACGGCCTTCCTCCGCTGCGTGGACGGAGCCTGCGTCTCCCTTGAGGAGCTGACGGCGGACGGCCTCTGCTCCCTCATCGACGGCGCCGCCGCCCTCCGCGCCGACCCCGCCGCGCTCGAGGCCTCCGTCGCGCGGCTGCGGGCGATAGAGCACAGGAATACGGAATCGGCGGCACGGCTACTTGGTACGAAGGGGACTGCGTCCCC
>DVOV01000197.1 GCA_018713375.1 Candidatus Scatomorpha stercorigallinarum
GGGTGTTTATCTCGAGGATGACGTTTTTTGCCGCCGCGAGCGCGAGCGGGGAAAAGCCCTGGCAGAAGGAGGGGAGCAGCCTGCCGTCCTCCGTCACGCCGGTGACCGAGAGCAGGACGCAGTCGATATCCCCATACCAGCCGTGCTTCAGCTGGTCCGCGGCGTGGCTGAGGTGTACGTCCTGGAATTCCACGTCGCCCGGGGTGTTGGCGCGCCGGCGTATGACGGGCTCGGTGATCCAGTCCAGGCGGCGCTTGATGAGCCCCGCCTGGGCCCACTTGTTGTCAAAAATGTCGTGGCCGTTGGCGCTCGTGATCAGCGTGAGGTTTTTTGGCGAGCCCGTCGCCTCTGCCCGGCGCAGCACGGCCCTGGCGATGCTGAGCGGGCGGTCGATGCTGGTGAACGTGGGGACGACGACGTTCATGCCGTCCTCTATCATGGCGGCGGCGGCCTCGGCGCTGATGACCCTGCCGCGCAGCGCATCGCAGCGTATGCGCTCCAGCGCGCCAGTCATTCGTTTCCTCCCGGCCGGACAAGGGCGAAGCCCTTTTCAAAAGCGGAGCGGTTGAGTTCCACCAGGCTGGCCTTGTTTTTGAGTTTTTCCAGCATCTGGCTGAGCAGCAGGCCGCTGTCGGGGAAAACATCCGTCAGCAGCGCCGCCAGCACGCCGAGCACGACGGAGCTGATGACCTTGGTGTTCTGCAGCTCGTAGCAGACGTCGTACATCGGCACGTCGAGCCGGCGGTATCCGCCGCCCGGGGCCTCCTGCTCCTTCACCAGCGAGCTGTTGACGAGCAGCAGCCCGCCGTCCTTGACGTCGTTTTTAAACTGGGCGTAGGCCATCGGCTCCATGACGAGCATGATGTCGTGGCGCTTTTTGCGGGGGTTGCCTATCTCCTCGTCGCTTATCACAAGGTAGCAGGAGGTGAGGCCGCCTCGCTTGGCGGGGCCGTACTTGGGGGAGTAGGTGACGTTATAGCCGAGGCCCATGGCCGCCTCGACGACGGCTTTTCCGGCGACCTGGAGGCCCTGGCCGCCGACGCCGGCCAAATATAGACTCTTTTCCATTTGCAGACCTCAAACTTTCTCGCCGTCGCGCTTGAATTCGCCGAGGGGGAATTCCTTCATCACGACCTCTTCCATGTGCCTGGGGGCATCCTCGCTCTTGAAGCCGCCGCTCGTGGGGCAGGCGCAGAGCACCTCGATCATCGAGTAGGCGCCGACTTCGATCTGCCTGGTCAGGGCGTGCTTCAGGGCTTTTTTGAACTGGAGGATGTACTTCGGCGTGTGTACGGCGCAGCGGGCCACATAGTCCGGCGCTTTGAGCGTGGCGATCATCTCCGGCAGGTGCAGCGGGAAGCCCGCGTAGCCGTTCACGGTGGTCTTCGTGCGCGCGCCGTTGAGCGTGGTGGGGGCGAGCTGGCCGCCGGTCATGCCGTAAAGGCCATTGTTGGCGAAAATGACCGTTATCGCTTCGCCGCGGAAGGCGGCGTTCACCGTCTCACCCATGCCGATGGCGGCGCCGTCGCCGTCGCCCTGATAGACGATCACGACGCTCTCCGGGCTGCAGCGCTTGAAGGCGGAGGCGGCCGCGGCCGCGCGGCCGTGGTTGGAGCCATAGGAGTCGAAGTTTACATAACCCGCGCCCATGCCGTTGCAGCCGACCGAGCCGCCGAAAACGGCGCGCTCGCGGATGCCCAGCTCGTCCACGACCTCGGCTATCAGCTTCTGCGTCAGTCCGTGGAAGCAGCCGGGGCAGTAGCCGGTGGCCACATCCCTCATGGCCTCGGGGGCCTTATATATCAGTTCCATTCACTTGACCTCCTCTATGAGGCTGAGCATGGCTTCGACAGCCTCGTACTCGTCCACCATGTTGCCGCCGCAGCGGTTGTAGAAGCGGAGCGGTATCGACCGGTCGAGGTGCAGCCGCACATCGTCGTAGAACATCGGCGGGATGGCCATTTCCACGGAGAGCGCCGCCTTCGCGCGTATCGCGGCCACCTGCTTTTCGGGGAAGGGGTGGAGCGTTATGGGCCGGAACATGCCCGCCTTGACGCCGCGCTCTCGCAGTATCTTCACGGCGTCGCGCATGATGCGGGCGCTGCCGCCGTAGGCGAATATCACGTACTCTGCGCCGTCCATCATGTACTCCTCATACATGGCCTCGGTGTCCACCCACTCGCGGTAGAGCCTGTAATAGTCCATGCGGGCTTTTTCCAGCGCGTCCTCGTCGCTCTCATTGGGCTGTGTGTGGCGCGGCTGGTTGCGGCCCATGATGGGCTCGCGCCCGGCGCAGCCCGTGGGGGCGGTGTAGTGCAGGAAGGGCCGCTCCGTTGTGTACTCGGGCAGCACGGCGGGCTCCTCCATCTGGCCTATCATGCCGTCCGTCATCAGGAATGCGGGGACCATGTACTCGTCCGCCTTGTCAAGGGCCAGCGACACGAGGCTGACGGCCTCCTGCAGGGAGGCGGGGGCGTAGACAAGGCCGCGCATGCCGTTGTGGCCGACGCCCTTGACGACGAAGTTGTAGTCGCTCTGCTCGGGGGTGATGTTCGTGGCGGCGCGCTGCACGTCCACGATCAGCCCGGGGAGGCGGGAGAGGCACATCAGGGCCAGGTTCTCCGCCATCAGCGACAGCCCGGGGCCGGAGGTGGCGGTCATGGCCCGCGCGCCGGCTGTGGAGGCCGCGAAGAGCATGGCCGAGGAGGCCACCTCGCTTTCCGCCTGTATGAAGTGCCCGCCGGCCTGCGGCAGCCGCCAGGACATGTATTCGAGCAGTTCGGTCTGCGGCGTTATCGGGTAGCCGCTGAAGAAATTCACCCCGCAGCGCACCGCCGCCTCGGCGATCAGCTCGTTGCCTTTCATAAGTACTTTCTCTGCCATTTCCTCACCTCACCGATAGACGCTGATCGCGCTGTCCGGGCATATCATGCCGCAGAATTTGCAGCCGGTGCATTTCGACTCGTCAAGCTGCACGGCGTACTGCCCGCCGAGGTCGTTGAAGTCGCGGCTGAGGCCGATGATCTTCTGCGGGCAGGTGACGATGCACAGCTTGCAGCCCTTGCACCTGTTCTTGTTTACTACTATTTTTGGCATATCTTCAAAGCCTTTCTCCGATGAAATGGCCTTACATTACCGCCCGCTACGTAAGCGGGCGGTAACGGCAGGGGCCGATTATTATTCCGTGTCTTCGTCCATGTGGCACTTGACCAGCGCGCCCTTGGAGGACGGGCCGACCAGCTCCCAGTACTTGCCGAGGTAGCCGCTGGTTATCCTCGGCTTGGGCGCGACCCACTTCTCGCGGCGTTTGGCGAAGGTCTCGTCGTCCACCTCGCAGTGTATCCAGCCCTCTTCGCAGTCGTACTCGATGATGTCCCCGTTCTCTATCAGGGCAATCGGGCCGCCGACCGCCGCCTCGGGGCAGATATAGCCGATGCACGGGCCGCTCGTCATACCTGAGAAGCGGCCGTCGGTTATGAACGCGACCTTGTCGCCGAGCCCGGCCATCTGCATCATTATGATGAGCGAGGCCATCTCAGGCATGCCGGGGAAGCCCTTCGGGCCCTCGTTGCGCACGACCACGACCTGCCCAGGCTTGATTTCGCCGCGCTCGAGCCCGGCGCGGGCCTCCTGCTCGCTGTTATAGCAGTTGGCGACGCCGCGGAAGTGGTGCATGTTCGGCGGCACGGCGCCGGTCTTTACAACCGCGAGCTCGGGGGCGATGTTGCCGCGCAGGACGTTCAGCCCGCCGGTCTTGGAGTAGGGGTCGCTCACCGGGCGGATCACGCTGCGGTCGCGGACGTAAACGCCCTCGAGGTTTTCCCGGACAGTCTTGCCCGTGCAGGTTATGCAGCCGTCGTGCAGCATCCCGGCGTCCATGGCCTCCTTCATCAGGGCCTGGATGCCGCCCGCGCGGTAGAAATCAGTCATGAAATGGCTGCCGGAGGGAGTTATCTTAACCACCGCCGGGGTTATGGCGCTGATGTCCGCGAAGTCGTCGGCCGTCACATGTACCTTGGCCTCGTTGGCTATGGCGAGGGTGTGTATCAGCGTGTTGGTGGAGCCGCACATCATCATGTCCACGCGGATGGCGTTTTCAAAGGCCTCGCGCGTCATGATGTCCCGCGGGCGGATGTTCTTCTCATAGAGCTCCATGATCTTCATGCCGGCGTGCTTGGCGAGGCGGGTGCGCTCGGCGTACACCGCCGGGATCGTGCCGTTGCCGGGCAGGGCCATGCCGAGGATCTCGGCCAGGCAGGCCATGGAGTTTGCTGTGAACAGCCCGGCGCAGGAGCCGCTGCCGGGGCAGGTGCATTCATCCTTCCGTGCATATTCAATGTCGCTCAGGCGGCCGGCGCGGTTCTCGTCCTGCAGGAACGGGCCGGAACAGAGGTCAATCTTGTGTCCGCCCAGCTCGCCGGGGAGCATAGCGCCGCCGGTGACTATGATGCAGGGGATGTTGAGCCTTGCCGCGGCCATGAGCGCCGCGGGGGTTATCTTGTCGCAGCCGGAAACTATTACGAGGGCGTCGAACTTGCTGCCGTAGGCCATGAGCTCGATGGAGTCGCAGATGAGGTCGCGGCTGGGGAGCGAGGCGTTTGGCATTTTGCCGCTGCCGATCGTGCAGTCGGCGATGGCGATGGTGCCAAAGATGCAGGGCGTGCCGCCGGCCATGTAGACGCCGTCGGAGACGGCCTTGGCGATCTTGTCCAGGTGGTTGTGGCCGGGGAAGTGCTCCGTCCAGGTGCTGCATATGCCAACGTAGGGACGTTCGATCTCCTCATCTATGCGCCCGGCGCCGTACAGGAACATCTTCGAGCCCAACAGCTCGTCGCTTATTCTTCCTGCCATTGTGTTGCCTCCTTTATATTAGAATTGCGTAAATAGGAGCGTCTCAGTTCGCCTGGGCCTTTTCGGCCTCTTCGTTCTCCTTGAACTTGCGGTTTGCCCGGCCCCAGGTGGTGAGGAGCATGGGCAGGATGATGAGCGGGAACGCGATCTTACCGAGCAAGGTGAAGCCCTGCGCGCAGATCGTTGTCAGGCCGAGCGTGGAGACGGCGATGCAGATGATGTTGAACACGACGGCGACGATGCCGACGGAGAGCTTGCTGTTGGGGGACTTCTTGAAGAAAACGGGAGTCCAGCGGGCGGTGATATTGAGCGTCAGGCCCGGGCCGGAGGTGAACAGGGCGAAGAACATCACGAGGTAATAGACAACGACGACCCACTTGGCGACGGGCGCAATGAAGGTGCTGACAGCGTAGAGTATGGGACTTTCCTGGGAGATGCTCTCAGGGGCGAAGCCGATCGTGATGATGCTCGTGGCGATGAAGAGCAGGCCGACCATCACCGGGCCGAGTATGGAAAGGGCGGTGACGTCTTTTTTGCTCTTCAGGGGCTGGGCGACGGAGCAGACCATGCCGGGGATATTCATGCTGTTCCAGGCATACTGGATTATCATCCAGAATCCGGTCCAGAGGCCGACGCCGGGATTCCACTCCTTGTAAATGTCAAAGTTGGCGACGTAGTCGGCAACGGCGCCGCCGCGGATATTCACTGTATAGTAAATGAGGACGATGAAACCGAACAGGAGGAAATAAGTCATGTACGTGCAGCCGCGGCGTACGAGCTCGTCGCCCCAGAGCATGAGGGCGATTATGATGACGGCCATGACGGCGGCGCCAAACAGCGGGTGCCAGCCAAAAAGCGTGGCGAAGATCGTGGAGCCGAGGGCCAGCTGCGCGGCCTCGGAGATGATGCCGCTCAGCACATTGTAAATGTCCAGGGGATATTTGAGGAACTTCCAGTACTTCGGCGTATACATGGCCTCAAAAAAGGCTGCATAGTTATAGGTCTTATAAGCCACGCAGAAACGCATGCCAAACAGGCTGCCAACGGCTGCAAAGGCCATCCATACCAGCACGAGGAGCCACATCCAGCCGCCCCAGCGGCTGAAATACGTCGTTGCGTAGACGCCGGATGCCATCGACGGGCCGCAGAGGATGCCAAACCACACGGCGGCAACGGGGAATGCCCGCTTGAACGACGAGCTGAGTTTGTTATCATTCAGCATAAATACCCTCCTAATTTTCTCCCTTTCTATAAATACAATCGTTGATTTCAACAGGCAAATATGCTAAAATTATTAATTGCAGTGGAGTAACTGCACGGGGCCTCAAGGCCGGCATACTTGCCTCCGGGCATCCGCCTTTAGCAGAAAGCGGATGGACTGATGGGCTGCGGAAGCGCATCCGCAGGCTTCTTTACGGAAGGCGAACAGTGCTCACATGACCTTCTGGCCCCCTCTCCTAAAAAGCTGTTACAGCTATGATGTCTGCATTGTAGACATCATGACTACATCGCTGACTTAATTGTATAAATATCGCGACATGTTGTCAATTGGATTATCCGACTAAATTATTGGCCGGATTTTAGGCAATGCAACAATTTATATGATCTTGGTTGAACTCTGGCTTATACATGATATAATTATTATTTACGATAATCGAAATTCTGAGGAGTTGTAGTATGTCGGCGGCGAACAGGAAAGAGAATGGGGCGTCCAGGACGAGGATACAGTCGCTAGAGCGCGGGCTGGCTGTGCTCGAGGTGCTTTCCCGGGACATGAAGCCCATGTCAGTGATGGACATCTGCAAGGAGGTCGGCGTTCAGCGCACCACGATGTATGCCCTGCTGAACACGCTGATGAGCAGGGGCTATGTGGGCAAGGACGAGGAGACCTCCCGTTATTACATAACGGGGAAGATCTATGAGCTGGGCATGCTCTACCCGGAAAACCAGCCGCTGGTTGTGGCCGCGCGCCGCTTTGTTGACAGCCTGGGACGGAAGTACGACCTGGTCGCACGTATAGCTTACATCAATTCCGAAAATGTCGCTATCGTTGCTTATACTTCGTCAAAGAGCGTGGAATTTGCCAAATTGGAGTACAATATGGTGCCGAGCCACGCCAGCAGCGTGGGCAAGATGATTCTGGCGCACCTGCCCGTGGAGGAGCAGGAGAGGCGCCTGGAGACGATGGAACTCACGCGCTTCACAGAAAACACCATCACCGACATCGGCAAGCTGCGCGAGGTGCTCGAACTGATACGCCAGCGCGGCTATTCGCTCGACGAGTGCGAGTATATGGACAATACTTTCTGCGTCTCGTTCCCCATTTATGACCGCAACAACAGCCTCTGCGGGATATTGAGCACCTCGGATGAGTATAACCACATGAAGCTCATCCTTGACGACTTCGTGCGCGAGGGGCTGCAGGCCAGCAAGAGGATATCCAGCGACCTCGGCTGGAGCATGTATAAATAAAGGCATCCATACAGGAAAAACCGCCGCCCGGAAGGCCCGGACGGCGGTTTTTGGCGTTTATGACAACTTTCACAGAAAAACATTATCCAAGCTGCGCATTGCATCGGCGGGGAACAGGTGGTAAAATACATATAGTCTATAATAATGACAATTAGTCTACTATAAGGACAATGTGAGGCGGCAGCGATGGGTATCATTGATGAGAGGATAAAGTACGCGCCGTTCCGGGAGCGCATCGTCAGCGCGGAGCAGGCGTCGCAGCTGGTCAGGGACGGGATGACGGTGGCCATACCGGATTTTGGCTCGTATACGAACCCCATGGCCATTGTTGACGCCATCACGCGGCGGGTGCGCGATGGCGGCGAGACGCTGCGCCTGGGGCTGATAAAGACGGCCAACGCCAACGAACGGCTGGAGCAGGACTGGTGCCGGTACGGGATATTGAAGCGGAGGATGATCTTTTTCGGCTCGCCGGCGGTGAGGCGGCTGGTGAACACGCCGGGGGGCATCGAGTTCCAGGACCCGCACCTGAGCGCCGTGCCGGACATGCTGCGGCACGGGCAGCTGGGCAAACTAGACGTGGCCATCGTCTCCTGTGGCGGCGTGACGGAGGAGGGGAAGCTGCTGCCGCTGTTCGACCAGGGCTACACGCCGGTGGCGCTGGAGTGCGCGGAGCAGGTGCTGCTGGAGATAAGCCCGCATTTCCCAACGGGGCTCTATAAGCTGCACGACGTTTACCGCCGCGGGCCGGTGGGCGGGCGGCGCGCGCCGATAAATGTGACGCATGTGATGGACCGGGTGGGCGAGCCGTTTTACAGCGTGGACCCGGACAGGGTGAAGGGCGTCGTGATATCCGACACGCCCTTGGAGACAGGGCCGATGTGGAACGTCGCCGCGCCCTCGCCGGAGATCGAGGCCATAGCGCGGCACTTCATCGCCTTCCTGGACAACGAGGTGCGCGAGGGCCGGCTGCCGGAGCCGCTGCCGCCGGTGCAGACGGGCGCGGGCGCGATCGCCGACGCGGTGTTCGAGCGCATGGGCGAACGCTTTGACGGCATGAGCATGTTCACGGAGGGCTTCATGCCCGGCGCGGCGCGGCTGCTGAAAAGCGGCAGGGTCAAATACATATCCTCTGGGGGGCTGAGCATAGACGCCGCGTTTGCCGCCGACATATTGGAGAATATCGATGAATATGCGCAAAAGCTCATACTGCGCCCGGCCGAGGTGTGCAACAGCCCGGAGGTGATAAGCCGCCTGGGCGTGATTGCCATGAACAACATCCTGGAAGCGGATATCTACGGCAACGTGAACTCCACGAACGTCATGGGCACGCGCATGGTGAGCGGCATCGGCGGCTCCGGCGACTTTGCGCGCAACGCGCTGCTGACGGCGTTCTTCACGCTGTCCACGGCCAGGGGCGGCGCGGTCTCCTCCATCGTGCCGATGTGCCCGCATGTCGATCACACCGAGCACGATGTGGATGTGATCGTCACGGAGTACGGCGTCGCCGACCTGCGCAACAGGTCGCCGCGGCAGCGGGCGCGGGAGATGATACGCATCAGCCACCCGGACTACAGGCCGCTGCTGGAAGATTACTTTGAGCGCGCCTCCGCGCAGTGCGCGGACGGCGAGGGGCACACGCCGCACCTCCTCTCGGAGGCGCTGAGCTGGCACGAGCGCTGCAGGCGCACGGGGACGATGAGGCCGACGTGAGAAAAAAGAATGCGGGATGGCGAGCTGCCATCCCGCATTTTGCGCGGAATGAGTTTACATAACATGCTGGCGGCCGGCGATGAACACGGCTTTTATGTTCAGGTCCTGGTCGAGGACGGCGATGTCGGCGCGCTTGCCGGCGGCGAGGGAGCCGCAGTCGCAGAGCTTCGCCGCGCGGGCGGGGACGATGGTGGCGGCCTCGATGGCCGTCTCCAGCGGGACGCCGAAGGAGACGGCGCGGCGCACGGCCTCGCCGACGTTGATGCAGCTGCCGGCGATGGTGCCATCCAGCAGGCGGGCCACGCCGCCGGAGAGGCGGATGGGCAGGCCGCCCAGCTCGTATTCGCCGTCCGGCATCCCCGCGCAGCGCAGGGAGTCCGAGATCAGCGACAGGCGGCCGGAGAAGATGGCGAAGGCCATGCGCACGGCGGAGGGGTGGACGTGCAGGCCGTCGCAGATGATCTCCGTGCTGGCGCCGGCGTCGAAGGCCGCGCCGATGACGCCCGGCTTGCGGTGGTGGATGGGCGGCATGGCGTTGAAGAGGTGCGTGGCGTGGCTGGCACCCAGGGCGTAGGCGTGGGCGGCGGTGTCGTAATCGGCCTCCGTGTGGCCGACGGACACGGTGCAGAGGCGCGCTGCGCGGGGGATGAACGCCTCCGCGCCCTCCACCTCGGGGGCCACGGTGACCATACGCACCGCGCCGCCGGAAGCGGCGTCCAGCCGCTCGAGCATATAGGCGTCCGGCGCGTGGAGGTTGTCCGGGTTCTGCGCGCCGCGCTTGTTGTAGGAGAGGAAGGGCCCTTCAAGATGCACGCCCGCGCAGCGGGCCGCGCCGGTGTCCCCCGTGTCGCGCACGGCGTGCATGGCCCGCGTGAGCTCCGGCTCCTTGAGCGTCATGGTGGTGGCGAGGAAGCTGGTGACGCCGCTGCGCGCGTAGTAGTCCGCCAGCACGGGCATGGCGGCGGCGTCGCCGTCCGAAAAGTCGCGGTTCATGGCCCCGTGGGTGTGGATATCAACAAAGCCGGGGACGACATAGCAGCCGGAGGCGTCATATCCGCCTTCGCCGAGGCTGCCCGCGGCCTCAATGAGCTCGCCGAAGCCGAGGTCACAGTCCGTGAAGCCCTGGCCGGGGAGGTAGACCCTGCCATTTTTTATGACCATCTTTCATCGCTCCTCTATAATTTAATAATGTAGTGTTGACTTTCTGCGCCGATAAGGCTATTATTTTCTCGGCAGTTTAGTTTCTATGGAGGTTTTTTACATGAGCGGTGTCATTTCCCGGGGTGTCCGTGCCCCTATAATACGCGAAGGCGACGACATAGTCAAGCTGGTGGCGGACTGTGTGCAGCGCGCCATGGCCGAGGACGGCTTTGAGCTGCACGACCGCGACATCATCGCCGTGACGGAGAGCGTCGTGGCCCGGGCGGACGGCAACTACGCCTCGGTGGACGACATCGCGGCGGATGTGCGCGCCAAGCTCGGCGGCGGCACGGTGGGCGTCGTGTTCCCCATCCTCTCCCGCAACCGCTTCGCCATCTGCCTGCGCGGCATCGCCCGCGGGTCGAAAAAGGTCGTGCTCATGCTCTCCTATCCCTCCGATGAGGTGGGCAACCACCTCTTCGACATGGACGCGCTGGACGAGAGCGGCATCGACCCCTACCGCGACGTGCTCACGCTCGAGCAGTACCGCCAGGCGTTCGGCGTGCGGGTGCACCCCTTCACGGGCGTTGACTATGTCGATTACTACAGGAACATCATCGAAGAAGAGGGGGCGGAGGCCCAGATCCTCTTCTCCAACCGGCCGGAGGCCATCGTCGGCCACGCAGCCAGCGTGCTCTGCTGCGACATACACACGCGCGAGCGCACCCGCCGGCACATCCTCGCCGCCGGGGCGGAAAAGGCCCTGACGCTGGCGGAGATCCTCAACGCGCCGGTGAACGGCAGCGGCTATTGCCCGGAATTCGGCCTGCTCGGCTCCAACAAGGCCACCGAGGACCGCGTAAAGCTCTTCCCCAAGAACGCCCAGCAGGTGGCGGACGGCATCCGCGACGAGCTGAGGGCACGCACCGGCGCCGCGGTGGAGGCCATGGTCTACGGCGACGGCGCCTTCAAGGACCCGATGGGCAAGATATGGGAGCTGGCCGACCCAGTCGTCAGCCCCGGCTTCACCGCCGGCCTTGTGGGCCTGCCCAACGAGCTGAAGCTGAAGTACCTGGCCGACAACGAGTTCGCCGGCCTCTCCGGCGAGGAGCTCACACGCGCCATCCGCGAGAGCATCCGCCGGAAGGACGCCGACCTCAAGGGCCGCATGGCCAGCGAGGGCACCACGCCCCGCCGCCTGACGGACCTGGTGGGCTCCCTCTGCGACCTCACCAGCGGCAGCGGCGACAAAGGCACGCCAATCATCGTGGTGCAGAATTATTTCAAGAACTACTCCGAATAAACACGGAGAGCAGAGCGGAGGGCCGACGGCCCTCCGCTCTTTTGCACCTGCAAGTTTACATAATATCAAGCTCCGCGGCCAGGGCGGCCACGTCGGGGTAGACGTAGCCGGGCTTCACGTCGCTTTCTGCGAGCATCTCCGGCGTGGTCTCGCCGCTCATCACCAGCACGGACTGCGCGCCGGCGTTGACGGCCACGGCGATGTCCGTGTAAAGCCGGTCGCCCACGCAGCAGATGCGCCCGTTGGGGACGGCGGCCATTTCTGATATTATGTCAACCATGCTGCGGTTCGGCTTGCCGATATAGAAGGGCCTGACGCCGCTGGCGGCAGTGAGCAGGGCGCAGATGCTGCCGCAGTCGGGCAGCACCTCCCCGGCCGGCATCGGGCACACCCAGTCCGGATTGGCAGCGATGAAGGCCGCGCCGCGGCGCAGGAAATGCACCGCGCGGTCGAGCTTTTCATAGGTGAGCGTGGTGTCGAAGCCGGCGCAGACCACCGTGGCGTCGTCCGCGCGCGTTAGCTGCACGCCGTAGCTCAACAGCTCGCGCTCAAAGGCCGGCGTGCCGAGCAGATAGACCTTCTCGCCGGGGTGTGTCTTTTGCAGGTAGAGGCCGGTGGCCATGCCGGAGGTGAAAACGTTCTCCATTTCGCAGGGGAAGCCGAGGCCGCGCAGGCGGTTTACATAATCTTCACCGGCGCGGGAGGAGTTGTTCGTCAGGTAGATGTAGCGGCGGCCCGTGCGCTCGAGCGTGCGGATAAAGCCCACGGCGCCGGGGAACACCTCGTCGCCGAGGTAGAGCGTGCCGTCCATGTCCAGCAGGAACAGCTCGCAGGATAAAAGGGCGGTCTTGTCCATCATTCGTCCTCGCTTTCCAGGTCCTCGGGCAGCAGGGCCATCAGCTCCTCGCGCCCGGGTGAGGGGAGGGCCGCCACGCGGTCTGACTGGCGGACCACGGCGTCCTCGAAAAGGTTGCGCACCGTGCGGCCGTTGCCGAAGTTTTCGTCGCGGTTTTCATAGAGCTCGTTGAAGAGCTGCGCGGCGCGCGCTTCCGCCTCCGGCGAGAGTGTATAGCCGTTCTTTCTGCACTGCAAAAGGAACATCTGCATAAGCTCCCCGCCGTTGTAGTCAGGGAAGTGGATAAATTTGTTGAAGCGGCTCTCGAGCCCGGGGTTGGAGCCGATGAAGCGCTCCATGGGGCCGTCGTAGCCGGCGGCGATGACCACGAGCTCGTCGCGGTGGTCCTCCATCGCCTTCAGCAGCGTTTCGATGGCCTCGCGGCCGAAGTCGTTCTCCCCGCCGGAGGCCAGGGAATAGGCCTCGTCGATGAAGAGCACGCCGCCGAGGGCGCTTTTTATGACCTCCTGCGTCTTGAGCGCGGTCTGGCCCACATAGCCGGCCACCAGGCCGGAGCGGTCCACCTCCACCAGCTGGCCCTTTTTCAGCACGCCGATGGCGGCGTAGATACCGCCCAGCAGCCGGGCGACGGTGGTCTTGCCCGTGCCGGGGTTGCCGGTGAATACGAGGTGCAGGCTCATCGGCGGGACGGGCAGGCCGTTTTCCTCCCGCAGGCGGCGGACTTTTATGAGGTTCACCATGCTCTTCACGTCCCGCTTCACCTCGCCGAGGCCGATGAGGCCGTCCAGCTCGGCCATCAGCTCGTCCAGCGAGGGGGCTTTATCGCTGCCTGCGGCGGCCTTATCCGGCTCGGGCGCGGCCGCCTCCGCCGCGGCGGAGGCGGCGGGCGGGTGCTTGTCGGTGAAGGAGGGCTCGCCGCTGGTGACATAGTCCGCAGCGTTCAGCGCGCCCTTGGAGGGCTTGACGCCCGCCGAGTCGCAGACGGCGGACAGGCGGTCGGAGACGTCGGTGATGTACTCAGCCTCCGCCATGGACACGTCGTCGTCCACGGCCGCCAGGTGCAGGAGGATGTTCGTCACCATGCGCACGAACACGCGCGAGCTGTCGCGCCCTTCGCGGCGGTCGCGCTCGGCAAGGCTCCAGAGGAACATGGGCGGCAGGGCGTCCTGCGCGCGGCAGACGGCGCCCGTGAGGTCCCAGAGCAGCCAGGAGCCGCGCTCGCGGCCCTTGGAGTAGAGCTCGTTGGCAGCGTCCACGTGCTGCTGCGTGACGGCGCCGCTGCGCCGCCAGAGCCCAAGGGCGCAGTCGGTCATGAACTTGTCCAGCTCGCCCGCCGTGGAGCGGCCGGCGACGCGGTAAAAGGCCTCCGTGTTGGCGACGTATATTTTGTGCAGCTCCTCCGGCGAGCGCCGCCAGGATGTGGGCATGTCGAATCCCCCGCTTTCCGCATGATACGCCCATTATATAACGCCGGCGCGGCCGAAGGCAACTTAAAATGCGCCCGCGCGGCCGGAGGCGGCAGAATTTGCGCCGCCTGTATTGAAAAGTTACAGATTCGTGCTATAATACTTATCTGCCCGCAAGGGTGTTTTAATTATAATGTATATCAATTCTCAGGAGGAAGCAGATAAATGTCCAAAAAGCAGTTCAAGGCCGAGAGCAAACGCCTGCTCGACCTGATGATCAACTCCATCTACACGCACAAGGAAATATTCCTGCGCGAGATCATCTCCAACGCGTCGGACGCCATCGACAAGCTGTGCTATCTCTCCCTCACCGACGACAAGGTGGGCATGAACAGGGAGGATTTCCGCATCCTGGTGACGGCGGACGAGGCGGCGCGCACCATCACCGTCTCCGACAACGGCATCGGCATGACGAAAGAGGAACTTGAGCAGAATCTCGGCGTCATAGCAAAGAGCGGATCTATGGCCTTCAAGGACGGCCTCGGCGGAGAGGAGAACCAGGGCGCCGACGTGGACATCATCGGCCAGTTCGGCGTCGGCTTCTACAGCGCGTTCATGGTCTCCGACAGAGTCACCGTCATCTCGAAGGCCTACGGCGCCGACACCGCCTACCGCTGGGAGAGCGAGGGCGCGGACGGCTACACGATAGACGAGTGCGAAAAGGATACCGTCGGCACCGACGTCATCATGCACATCAAGCCCGACGACGAGAGCGAGCGCTACGGCGACTTTTTGCAGCAGTGGAAGCTGATGCAGCTCATCAAGAAATACTCCAACTACATCCGCTGGCCCATCCAGATGGACGTGAAAAAGAGCGATTTCAAGGAGACCGGCGAAAAGAACGAGGACGGCAGCCCCAAATACGAGACCGTCACCACCACCGAGCGCGAGACCGTCAACAGCATGGTGCCCATCTGGCAGCGCTCGAAGAGCGAGGTGTCCGACGAGGACTGCGTCGCCTTCTACAAGGAGAAGTTCCACGACACGACCGACCCGGCGGCCGTCATCCGCGTCAACGCCGAGGGGCAGGTGAGCTACAAGGCCCTGCTCTTCATCCCAGGGCGGCAGCTGCTCGACTACATGGCCTCCGACTTCGAGCCGGGGCTGCAGCTCTACAGCAGCGGCGTCATGATAATGGAGCGCTGCCCCGACCTGCTCAGCGAGAGCTTCTATTTCGTGCGCGGCATCGTCGATTCGCCCGACCTCTCGCTGAACATCTCCCGCGAGATGCTCCAGCACGACCGCCAGCTGCGCATCATCGCCCAGAACCTCAACAAGCGCATAAAGAACGAGCTCGTGAAGATGCTCGAGAGCGACAGGGAGAAGTACGAGAAGTTCTATAAGAACTACGGCCGCCAGCTGCGCTACGGCGCGGTGGCCAACTACGGGCAGAACGTGCAGTCGCTGAGCGAGCTGCTGCTCTACTACGTCGATGTGGACAAGACCCGCACGCTGAAGGAGTACACGGACGCCATGCCGGCGGAGCAGGAGAAGATATACTACGCCGTGGGCGACTCCGTCGCCCGCACGCTGCACCTGCCGCAGGCGGAGCTCGTGCGCTCGAAGGGCTATGAGCTGCTCTGCATGACCGACGAGGTGGACGAGTTCATCATCCAGCAGCTGGGGACCTACGCAGAAAAGCCCTTCTGCAACATCGTCACGGACGACCTGGGCCTGGAGAGCGAGGAAGAGCGCGCGGACATCGAAAAGCGCGAATCCGACGCCAAAGAGACGCTCGACTTCGTGCGCGAGACGCTGGGCGAGCGCGTGGCGAAGGTCAAACTTTCGCATAAGCTGGTCTCCGCGCCCGTCTGCCTCACCACCGAGGGCGGCGTGACGCTGGAGATGGAGCGCTATTTCCGCTCCATGCCCGACACGGGGATGCAGCCGCCGAAGGCCACCCGCGTCCTGGAGCTGAACGCCGACAGCCCGGCCTTCGCCGCGCTGGAGAGCGCCGTCAAGGCCGACCCGGAGCGCGCGCGCAAGCTGGTGGAGATATTGCACGCGCAGGCGCTGCTGATCGCGGGCGAGGAGCTGCCCGACCCGGCGCAGTACGCTGAGGACGTGTGCTCGCTCTTCTGAGCGCACCATAAACACTTAAAGGAGTTCGCCCATGAGCAGGAAGCTCGGCATATATGTACACATACCGTTCTGCGCCTCCAAGTGCGGCTACTGCGACTTCTACTCCCTGGCGGGCTGCGACCGGCTGATGCCCAAGTATCAGGACGCGCTGGTGGCGCACATCCGGGAGAGCTACGGCACGCTCAAAAGCTACGAGGTGGACACGGTGTATTTCGGCGGCGGCACGCCCAGCTATTACGGCGCGCAGCGCCTGGCCGAGCTGTGGACGGAGCTGAAAAACAGCGGGCGCGTCCGCCGCGACGCCGAAGTGACGCTCGAGGCCAACCCGGACAGCGCAAAGCTGAAGGATCTGAAGCTGCTGCGCCGCGAGGGCTTCAACCGCATCTCCCTCGGCGTCCAGAGCGCGAACAACGATATACTCAAGCTGATAGGCCGGCGGCACAACTGGCTTCAGGCCGAGCAGGCCGTCCAGGCCGCGCGGGACGCCGGGTTCGACAACCTGAGCATAGACCTCATCTACGGCCTGCCCAGCCAGACCCGCTCCGACTGGGCGGACACGCTGATGAAGGTCATCGACCTGCGGCCGGAGCACATCTCCTGCTATGGGCTGACGCTGGAGGAGGGCACGCCCATGTACAAGTACAAGGGCTCGCCCTTCCTGCCCTCGGAGGACGAGCAAGCGGACATGTACCTCTACGCCGTCGAGCAGCTCGCGCACTACGGCTATGCGCAGTACGAGATATCGAATTTTGCCGTCAAGGGCTACGAGAGCCGGCACAACCTGCGCTACTGGCGGCTGGAGGACTACCTCGGCTTCGGCGCGGGCGCGCACTCCTGCGTGGGCGGGGCGCGCTTCAGTTACGTCCGCGACGCGGACGCCTATATCGTCGGCGTGCTCGGCGACCAGAAGATCGTGGACGAGTACGAGCCCGTGAACTCGCTCGAGCGCTCGAGCGAATACCTGATGCTGGGCATGCGCACCGTGCGCGGCGTCAACGCCGCGGAGTACACGCGCATCTGCCTGGCGGATTTTGCGCCCATCGAGGGCACGTTGCAGATCTTTGCCCAAAAGGGCTGGGCGGTGCAGGAGGAGGACGGGAGCTGGCACTTCACGCCGCAGGGCTTCCTGCTCTCCAACATCCTCATCGGCGCGCTGCTGGAGTCGCAGTCCAGCGGCCGCGTGGAGGTCACGCCCTGGATGAAGGCCGCCTTCGACGCCGAGGAAAAGACGGAACTGCCGCCGGGCGAGGAGGAGCTCTTTGCCGAGGAATATAAAAAACGGCGGCGCGGGAGAAGATAACGGAGGGATGACCGCATGAGCGATCGCGATAGAAATACAGCGGGCGGCCGCCTGGAGGACACGGCGGACTTCGCCGCCGTGGGCCAGCGCCCGAAGGGGCGGCGCGGCGGCGCGCACGCGAAGAGCGGCGGCGCCCACGCCTCCCGCGGCGGGCAGCACAGCGCGCAGCGGGCCTACAATGTGGCCGACAGCGGCCGGCGCGCCGAGCCGGCCAGGGAAAAAAAGCGCGCTTCCGGCCTGAAAAAGGCCCTCATCGCCATTTTGATCGTCGTTGCCCTGCTGCTGGGCGGCACGGCGGGCTTTGCCGTCTATGTCTCCCGCACGGACACCATTTTCCCCAACGTCACGCTCGACGGCGTGGAGCTGGGCGGCCTCACGGTTAGCGAGGCCGCGGACAGGCTCACAGCCGCCGGCTGGGTGAAGGAGGACGAGTCCGTCAGCGTCCCGCTGCCGGCGGAGCACACGCTGACCATCACGGCCGCCGAGGCCGGGGCGTCGGTGACGGCCGAAGAGGCCGCGCAGGCGGCCTATGACTACTGCCACGAGGGGAACCTCCTCAGCGGGCTTATGCGTTATGTAAACTGCGTGTTCTCCGGCGGCAGCGTGGAGACCGTCATCGACGTGGACAGGGCCGCCGTGCAGTCGGCGGTGGAGGCCGCCGTGGCGGATACGCTCAACGACCTGGAAGCCTCCGGCGTGGAGGTGGACGAGGACAGGGGCGTCATCAGCGTTGTCAAGGGCGCGGCGGACCTCGACATCGACACCGCGGAGCTGACGCGGCTCTTCTGCGAGGCTTTTGCCGCGCGGCGATACGGCACGCTCGACTACGCCGTGGACGAGGAAGGGGCCGCGCAGCTGGACGTGGACGCGCTCTATGAGAGCCTGCACCGCGAGGCGCAGGACGCGGCCTACGACCCGGAGACGGGCGAGGTGTCCGAGTCCGTGACGGGGCTGGACTTTGACAAAAACGAGGCCCTGAGCCTCTGGGACGCGGCGCAGCTGGGCGAAGTGGTGGAGATACCCTGCACGGTCACGGAGCCCGAGCACACGACCGAGGAGGTCGAGGGGATGCTCTTCCGCGACGAGCTGGCGACCGTGGTGACCTACCTCTACGGCAGCACGCAGAACCGCATCGACAACGTGGCCCTGGCCGCGCAGAGCATAAACGGCATCGTGCTTGCGCCGGGGCAGCAGTTCGATTACAACGAGGCGCTGGGCGAGCGCACCACCGAGCGCGGCTACAAGGCCGCGGGCGCCTATTCCGGCGGACAGGTCGTGCAGGAGGTGGGCGGCGGCATCTGCCAGGTGTCGTCGATGGTGTATTACGCCGCGCTGCTCTCGAACCTGCAGATCGACACGCGCACCTGCCACTACTTCCCGGTGAGTTATGTAAACCCGGGCATGGACGCCACTGTCAGCTGGGGCGGGCCGGAGTTCCGCTTTACGAACGACCGCGACTGGCCCATCCGCATCGAGGCCAGCGTGAACCAGAGCGACAAGAGCGTCACCGTCAGCTTCTACGGCACGGACGTGGACGGCAGCTATGTGGAGATGACCTATTCCACCTGGTCGGTGTACAACAACGCCCAGTACCCGGAGACGGCCACCGGCTACCGCGCGGCGACCTACCGCAACGTGTACAGCGCCGACGGCGAGCTGATAAGCCGCGACCTGGAGGCCTACAGCGAGTACCACTACCACGAGGAGGACATCGTCTACCCCACGCCGACGCCCACGCCCACCCCGGAGCCGACGCCCACGCCGTCTTCCGGCGACCCGGGCTATGTCTTTGAAGATCCCTCGCCGGAGCCCTCCGACGACCCGGGTTATGTTTTCGTGGACTGAGCGGACATCACGACACAGCCACCCCGCGCGCCATGCGGCGCGCGGGGATCTTTTTTGCGCCCGGGCCGGGGGGGCGGCGCGAAATAAACCGGCAAAAACCCGGGATGTGTCAATTAAGCGGATATTGACTGCACAATATTTGAAAATATAACAAAAATTCGCATAAGTGTTGAGAATATGTTTGACAATCGATTGGCATTTTGGTATTCTTGACTATAAGAATGGGATGCCCGTGCCATCCCTCAGGGCAAATCGACGGGCGTCTGTGGGGGTTTGCATATGAGAGACTTGAAGCACCTGATCTTCTTTGAGGACCTGCTCCAGGAGGCCAACAACTCCCTCGTGAAGCAGGCGAAGGCCGAGGGGAAACGGGCCCTGGGATACACCTGCTATTTCATGCCCGAGGTCCTGCTCGACCTGGAGGGCTGCTTCGGCGTCAGGCTGCGCGCGCCGCGCTGCACCTCGCCGGACATAGCCACATACTACATGTCCAGCCGGACGTGCCACTACGGCCGCAGCCTTCTCGAGCGCGCGCTCGAGGGCGGCTACAACTTCCTCGACGCGCAGATGGCGACGGAGACCTGCACCGTCACCTGCCGCTTCCAGGAGCACCTGCAGATGATGGACGTTATCCAGAATCCGGACTTCTTCTGCGAATTCACGGACGTGCCGTTCAAAAAGACGGAAAACAGCTATCTGCACTACAGAAGGCAGCTCCAGGCGCATGTCTTGGACAAGCTGAGCGAAAAATTCGGTATCGACACCTCCGACGCCGCGCTGCTGCACGCGATAGAGCAGCACAACGAGGTTTGCCGCCTGATAAACGAGATAGGCGCCCACCGTAAGGAGGAAAACCCGAACATCACAGGCTATGAGTTCCATGTGATACAGCTCGTGTCGCTGGTATGTCCCAAATACCTGATTTTGCCCTACCTGCGCGAGACGGTTGAGGAGCTGCGCACGAGGGAGCCGGAGCCGAAGCCCTGGTTCCGCTGCAAGGTCGTGCTCTCCGGCAGCGAGAACGACGACCCCGGCTTTACCCAGCTCATCGAGAGCTGCGGGGCCATGGTCGTCGCGGACCGGTACTGCTACGGCTCGCTGCCCGGCAGGGAGGAGATAGCCGTGGCGGCCGGGCAGAGCCCGCTCGACGCGATCGCGCGCCACTACATAGACACGAGCATGTGCCCGCGCTACATGGAGCAGCACGTCATGCGTGAGCGCAAGCAGTACCTCGCGGACCTTGCGAAGGAGTACAACGCCGACGGAATTATTGTGGAGAGCAACAAATTCTGCGAATACTGGAGCTACGAGAGGACGATAGACACCATAATCCTCAACCGGGATTTCGGCATACCGGTGTGCTCGATTGAAAAGGAGTATATCAACAACGCCTCCGGCCAGCTGCGCACGCGCTTCCAGGCCTTTATCGAGAGTATCGAGATCAAGAAGATACAGGAGGGCAAGTGAGGATGGGAAAGAAGGACATCAAAAAGAAGCTGCGGGACTTCATACACGGAAAACCGCACGGCGAGCGGCGGCTCGGCGAGCTGTACCAGCCGAAAACCGGCCTTTACAAGCACCGCGAGTGGCGCGGGATAAAGGACACGATGTACTATTTCAACCGCATCTGGCTGTATAACTACGGCATGATGGTCTATGACATCATGCGCTACGGCGGGCCGGTGCTGTTCGCCAAGGGCGTGTGGCGCTACCGCTGGATCGGCCAGACGTATCTCACCGTCATGCACTGGTACGACCGCGGGTTCGAGGGCCTGCGCGGCCCGGCGCTGCGCGCGAGCGCGTGGCACTACCGCGCGATGACCAACGAGACCATCCGCCAGTTCATGCGCATGTTCGCCGCGGACGCGAACCTACACGGCGGCGAGCGCAACGAGCTGTGGCACAAGACCCCCGCGCACGACGAGACCGTCGCTGGCGCGATTTTCTACCCCTGGCGGGACGTGATGGACGACGTGCCGCTGCAGATGGTGCCGTATTTCGTCACCTGCCACGTCAACTGCCACACGGTGCTCAACTACATAGACGCCGCGCAGTCCATCGGCCTGCCCGGTGACCCCTGCCCGATGTGCCAGGCGGAGGCGGGGCTTTCCATACTCGACGACATGCCGGATTATTTCCCCTTCCTCGTCACCTCGAACGAGGCCTGCGACGGCTCTGTGGGCACGAGCATACTACAGGACTGGGCCTATGACAAGCCGCTTTTCGCCATGCCGCAGCCCATGCAGTTCGACGACCCGCTGGTGCAGGAGCACTGCCGCCGGGAGATCGAGGAGTGCTGGAAGTTCATCGAGGAGCAGAGCGGCATACCATTTAATTATGACTGCTTTGTGAAATACATCGAGCGCTACAACGAGCTCACGCGCTTCGAGCGCGAAAAGTGGGACGTGGCGGCGAACACGCCGTATTACCCCATCAACGGCGTGGCGCAGGCGCTCTACCGCATTTATTATTCGCAGGACGGCTGGCGCGACATCTGGGCCAAGACGGACAAAAAAGTGAAGAAGATCATGTACCGCTGCGTTGAGAAGAAGATAAACTGCTTCCCGGAAACGCGGCACCGCGTCCTCGCGTGGAGCTGCGCGCCGCTTTATTACTCCAACTGGTGCACCTGGGCCTATAACTGCTGGGGCCTGAACGTCATAATGAACATGGACAGCCTGATGTTCGACATCGACATACGCACGGACAGCTATGAGCACCTGATGGAGGACTTCGCGCTCTATAACGAGTGGGCGCCCATGCGCCGCATGGCGGTCGGCGGGCACAAGCACATCTTCGAGATATGGGAGAACATGGAGCGCTTCCACTGCGACATGGTCATGATGTACGACCAGGTGCAGTGCAAGGGCATGCAGGGCATAGTCGGCATGTTCGAGGACGAGTTCCGCAAGCGCGACATCCACGCCATCTGGATGCCGCACGCCCTGCCGGACAGCCGCACGGTGTCCCGCATGGAGATCCGCCGCATCATCAACGACTATATGTTCACGGTGATGCACGAGGAGCCGCTGGACCCGTCGCTGATAGATTTCGACGACTCGATGAGCTGGTAAGGGGGAAAGCCGAAGATGAAAAAGGGAAAGAAACTGCTCATGGCCGCGGTGGGCGGCCTCGGCGCACTGTACGCCGCGCTTTTCGCGGTGTTTTACTTCGACCTCGACGGCAAGCTGCTCTTTTACGTTGTCGAGCCGTTTTTGAAAAAGCACTACGACAAGATGCCGCGGCGGGACATCACGAAGATGCGCTACGACATGGACAAATACGGCGCCTACGAGTACAAAACGGAGTGAAAAGCGCCGCACGCGCGCGGCGAGGGAGAATTTGGAGGGAGCA
>DVOV01000198.1 GCA_018713375.1 Candidatus Scatomorpha stercorigallinarum
ATGACGGCCTTGGAGCCGGCGGCGATGACCACGCGGTCGAAGTCCTTCGCCGCGGCGAGGATGTCCTCGGCCGTGGCGGCCTTGTTGAGCACTATCTCAACGCCGAGGGCGCGGCACTCGCGCTCGAGCCACTGGCCGAGGTAGCGGATGTCGTAGCGCCTCGGGGGCGTGGCGGCGTAGAGGGACAGGCCCAGGGTGCGGCCGCGCTTCTCCCAGATGGTGACCTTGTGGCCGCGCAGGGCGCTGACGCGGGCGAACTCCATGCCGGAGGGGCCGGCGCCGATGACGAGGATGCGCTCCGGGTGCTCGCTCTTCACCTCGGTGGGGAGCTTGCCCTCGGCGTTGCGCAGCTCATGCTCGCGGTTGCACTCGTAGTTGCCTATGCAGCCGACCTGCTTGCCCGCCTGGGCCGCGTCGAGACACAGGGCGTTGCAGCCGACGCAGGGGCGGATGCGGTCGTACTCGCCGCGCATGGCCTTGTTGACGAGCTGGGGATCGGCCAGCCACTGGCGGCCGATGACGACGCCGTCAAAGTCGCCGCGCTCGACGACCTCCTCGGCGAGGGTGATGTACTGGCGCATGCCCATGATGACGGGGGCCTTCACGCGGGCCTTGATGTTGCGGCCGAGGTAGTTCCAGTTGCCGAAGGGCACCTCCATGGTGATGAGGGGCACGGTGGAGTCGTGCCAGCCGGCGGTGATGGAGAAGCAGTCCACAAGGCCGGTCTTGTCGAGGTATTCGCAGATGTCCGCGATGTCGTCGCCGGTGCAGCCGCCCTCGAGCAGGTCGCTGCCGCTCACGCGCAGCTGCAGGGGGTAGTCGGGGCCGACGGCCTCGCGGATGGCGGTCAGGGTCTCGACCATGAAGCGGTTGCGGTTCTCCATGCTCTGGCAGCCGTACTCGTCCTCGCGCTTGTTGGTCAGCGGGGACCAGAACTGGCCGTAGAGGTAGCCGGAATTGGTCTCGAGCTCGATGCCGTCGAAGCCGGCCTTCTTGGCGATGACGGCGGCCTCGGCCTGCCAGACGACGAACTCCTTTATCTCCTCCACGGTGAGGGCGCGGGGCATCTCGAAGTGGGTGAACTTGCGGGGCACGGCGGAGGGGCCGACGGCCTCCTGGCCGTCTATCGTGGCGCGCGGCGCGGAGGTGCCGCGGTGCATGATCTGGGCGAAGACCTTGGCGCCGCCCTCGTGGATGGCGTCCGTGATGGTCCGCAGGGTGGGAACGTACTTCTCATCGGTCAGCAGGGGGACGTTGTGGGCGTGGCGCACCTTGTCCCACTGCATGTTGGCGAAGACGATGAGGCCCACGCCGCCCTCGGCCCTGGTGCGGTAGAAGTCCGCGGCCGCCTCGTCGAAGATGCCGTCCACGCAGTGGCCGACGCTCATGGGGGACATGACCACGCGGTTCTTGAGCTCGAGGCCGTTGATCTTCATCGGTGTGTAAAGCTTTTTCATAGGACTCTCTCTCCCTTTACTTAGAATTGGCGTCCCTGCGCCTTTCGATCTCCTCCGTGATGGCGGGCACAACGTCCCGGAAGTTTGCCGTGATGCCGTAATGGGAGATGCCGAAGATCGGCGCCGCCCGGTTGAGGTTGATGCTGGCTATCCTCTTGGCGCCCTGCATGCCGACCCGGTACTGCACGGAGCCGGAGACGGCGACGTTCACGATGAGCTCAGGCTTCACGGTGCTGCCGGACTGGCCCAGCTGCCGCTCGCGGGGGAGCAGGCCGCTCTCCACCAGCGGGCGGGAGCCCGCGACCTGGCCGCCGAGCGCGGCCGCCAGCCGCCGGAGCAGGTCCAGATCAGACTCGGTCTTTACACCGCGGCCTCCGGCAATTATAATGGAGGCCTTGTCGAGCTGCGCCCCGCCCGCAGGCTTCGGCGTCTTCTCGAGCAGCTCCCAGTCGGGGTCGGCCTCGACCTCGACGCGCTCCCTTATGAGGCGGCCGCTGCGGCCGGCCTCCGGCTCCAGGGCCTCGAACACCTTCGGCCGCACCGTTACCATCTGCGGGCGGCGCTCGGGGATAGCGATGTTGGCAAACACGCTGCCGCCGTAGGCGGGCGTGGTCTGCACGAAGCAGCCGTCCTCGTCGAAGCCGAGGTCAACGGCGTCCGCGGTGAGGCCCGTGTTGAGGCTCACCATCATCCTGGGCGCGAGGTCGCGCCCCAGGCCCGTCGCCGCGTAGAGCAGGATGGAGGGCCTGTACTTCTCCGCCAGCTGGGTCAGCGCCCGCTGGCAGGGCCTGGCGCTGTACGAGGCCAGGGCCCCGTGCTCGGCAAGGATGACGGCGTCCGCGCCGCGGGCGAAGAGCTCGGCCGCGAGCGGCTCCACCTTGTCCCCCAGCAGCACGGCGGTCACTTCCTCGCCGCTGTGCGCGCTCAGCTGCCTGGCCTTGGCCAGTATCTCGAAAACGGCGGGCTCCAGACGCCCCTCCTGCTGCTCGGCATATACCCATATGCCCCTGTAATTCTCTCCTGCCATGTCAAAACTCCTTGTGCTCAGATGAGGCCTTCTTTTTCAAGCATGTCCGCGAAGCCCGCAGCGATCTCGGCGGGGCTGCCGGAGAGGAACTCGGTCCCTCCGGAGCTCTTGGGCGGGGCGAAGACGCGCTTCGTCTCGGAGGGGGAGCCTGCGGTGCCGGTCCTGGCGGGGTCGGCGCCGAGCGCGGCGGCGTCCCAGACGGCCAGCGGCTTTTCCAGCGCGGCGAGGATGCCGCGGGGCGAGGCGTAGGGCGGCTCGTTTATCCCGTCGCAGACCATGACGGCGGCGGGCAGCTTCACGCGGACCTTCTGGCCGCAGTCCCTGAGCGCCCTGTCGCAGAAGGCCCAGCCGTCCCGGCACTCCAGGGAGACGGCCTGCGTCACCTGGGGTATGTCGAGGAAGGCGGCCACGGCCGCGCCCACCTGGGCGGTGTCGCCGTCTGCCGAGTGCTGGCCGAAGAGCAGCAGGTCGAACTGCCCCAGCTTCTTCGCCGCCTCGGAGAGCGTGTAGGCCGTGGCGAGCGTGTCCGCCCCGCCGAAGGCCCGGTCCGAGAGCAGCACCGCGTCGTCGCAGCCGAGGGCCATCGCCTTGAGCAGCACCTCCCGCGCCTGCGGCGGACCCATCGTGACGGCCGTGACCCGGCCGCCGTGCGCCGCCTTGAGCTGCATCGCCGCCTCAATGGCGTTCAGGTCCAGGGGGTTTATCACGCTGGCCACGCCGTCGCGGCAGAGGTTGCCTGTCTTGGGGTCGAGCTTCACTTCGGTCGTGTCGGGTATCTGCTTCACAAAAACCAGGATGTTCATTTCTTCGCGTCTCCGTACCTTTCCTGCGTATTCCCGCCGGGGCTCATATGACTCCCCGGGCGGAGAGGTCCTCTATCTGCTCCTGCGTGTATCCGAGCTTCGAGAGCGTCTCTGCCGTGTGCTCGCCCTGGCGCGGCGGGAAAAGTTCCGCCTGAGCGGGCGTTTCTGAGAGCTTTATCGGGTTGCCGAGCATCTTCACCGTGCCGTATTCCCCGCGGGGGTCCGTCATCTCGATGACCATGCCCCTGCTCTTTACCTGGGGGTCCTCCAGCGCCTCGCCGACAGTCGCCACGGGCGACCAGCAGCAGTCCACGTCCGCAAGGGCCTCCTTCCACTCGGCAAGCGTCTTGCCGGCAAAGATGCGGGCGAGCTCCGCCTTCATCTCAGCCTGGCAGGAGGGCTCCCTCTGCAGCCGGGCATACTCCGGGCGGCCCACCGCGTCGCAGAACTTGGCCCAGAGGTGCGCCTCCACGGCGCCGAGGCTGATGCAGCGGCCGTCCGCCGTCTCGTAGATGTTGTAGCAGGCGAGCTGGCCGGTGAGTATGCCGCCCTCGGGCTCCGCGTCGCGGCCCTCGGCAAAGCAGCCGCAGACGTTCCACGCGCCGAGGGACAGCGCCCCGTCGAACATTGCCGTGTCCACGTACTGGCCCTTGCCGCTCTGCCTCGCGCCCATGAGGGCTATCAGTATGCCCATGGCCGCGTAGAGCGCGCCGCCGGCCACGTCGCCTATCTGCACGCCGGGGATGACGGGCTTCTCGCCCTTGCGGGCCGTGAGGCTCAGGATGCCGGCATAGCTGATATAGTTGATGTCGTGCCCGGCGCGCAGCCTGTAGGGCCCGTCCTGGCCGAAGCCGGAGATGGAGCAGTAGACAAGGCGCGGGTTTATGCGGCTCAGCGTGTCCCAGCCTATGCCCAGCCTCTCGGCCACGCCGGGGCGGTACTGCTCGACCACGACGTCCGCGTCCTGCGCCAATTTGTAAAAAATCTCCTTCGCCTCGGTCTCCTTGAGGTTGAGGCAGATGCTTTTTTTGTTTCGGTTCACCTGGAGATACGGCATGCCGAGGCCGTTCACCCTGGGCAGCGACAGGCGCCAGAGATCGCCGCCCTTGGGCGGTTCGACCCTGATCACCTCCGCGCCGAAGTCGGCAAGCAGCATCGTGCACAACGGCCCTGGATACATGGTGCTGAGGTCAAGTATCCGGACGCCCTTCAGCGGAAGTTCCATTCAAATACCCCCTTTGACCTGCCTGTTTGCCGCCGCTTTTGTGCTGCGGCCATGTGCGGAATGTAAATACAAGATTTGTTCAAAAAATATCATAGAAATACTTTTTAGACAATAAACGCCTTCTTTTATGTTATAAATATTCAGTTTCCGCTTCAACATTAGTTTGTTAAATCAAAAACGCAACAATTGCTGGTTGCACCATCAACAAATGGTGGCTGGATTTTTTACGATAAATTGATTAAACTTATCACATGCTGTCGGTCTGTCGAACGCTTCAGCTTCCATTATTTAGGAGAGGGGTCTGCTTATGGATATAAATCAGCTTAGATATTTCATTGAAATATGCAAACTCGGCAGCATGTCTAAAGCTGCAAAAGCCCTCAACATAAGTCCTCAGGGCATAAGCGCCGCCATACGCAGGCTCGAAGACGAACTCATGGCCGACCTCTTCTACCGCTCTGCCAACGGCCTTGAGCTTACAGAGTTTGGTAAAGGCGTTTACGCCGAGGTCCTTGCCGTCATCGAGCACGTGGATAAGATATATACATTGGGCAAGCTGGAGGCGATGGGCAAGACCAGCATCACCGTCGCCATCACCATCGGCCGCTTCATGAAGCTGCCGGCCTCTCTTCAAAAGCTGCTGCTCACGCCGCCGGACGAGTTCAGCGTCAGTCTCGTGAATGAATACTCCTCCACTTGCATGAACATGGTGCTGAATGACGAGGCCGTGTTCGGGATGGTGTACGGGGTCTGCAGCGAGAAGCGCTTCAACGTGACCGAGCTGGAGAACGTGCAGCAGGTGTTCATAGTCAACAAGCACCACCCCCTGGCAAAGAAGGGGAGCATCTACGTCCGGGACCTGGACAACGTCCCCATGCTCATGCCCGAGAAGCGCACGGTCCCCGGCAAGGCCATAGTGGACCTCTTTGCGAAGAACAACATAAAGCTGAACCTGGCCTACGTCTGCATGGTCCCGCACCAGGCGATAGACATCGTCACGAAAAACGAGAACCTGGTCGCGCGGACGCTGCGCACCGACATTAGGGAGGAGGACCTGGAGAACATCTGCGTGCTGGACCTGCTGGACTACGACTTCACCATGCCCTTCTCGCTAATAACCAAGAAGGGCCGCAAGCTGAGCGTGCACGAGCAGCTTTTCAAGCACCTGATGCTGGACTGCTACCGCGTGCCGTGAGCGCCTGAGGGCGCGAAAAGGCCCCCGCCGATTTCGGCGGGGGCCTTTCTGTTTGTTCGGTTTTCTTACTTTTTCGGGAAGCTCACGCTTATCTCGGTGCCGCGCTCGTCGGATTCGAGGCTGATGCGTCCCTTGTGGTACTGGGCGGCATGCTTTACTATGGACAGGCCGAGGCCCGTGCCGCCGGTGGCTTTGGAGTGGCTCTTGTCCACGCGGTAGAAGCGCTCGAACACCCGGCCCTGGTGCTCCGGGGCGATGCCGGGGCCGTCGTCGCGCACGCGCAGGAGGATATCGTCCTCCCGCTCGGCGGTGTAGATCTCCGCCTTGCCGCCCTCGCGGCCGTATTTGACGGCGTTGTCCGCGAGGTTCCAGACTATCTCCCAGAGCAGGCGGCGAACGCCGCAGAGCTTTGCCGCCCCGCCCGAGACGCTGAGCGTGATGCCGCGCCGCCCGGCCTCCGGGGCCAGCTGGGACGCGACTTCCTCCGCCAGCTCGTGCAGGTCCGTCTCCTCCGTCGGGAAGCTCTCGCCCTCGTCCATGCGGGAGAGGTCGATGACGTCCTCGATGAGGGCCAGCAGCCGCGCGGCCTCGGAGCGGATGCGGGAATAAAACCCCGCCTCGTCCCCCGGCTTCACAAGGCCGGTCTCAAGCAGCTCCGCCGCCCCCATGATGGAGTGCAGCGGGGTCTTGAGCTCGTGGGAGACGTTCGCGGTGAACTCGCGCCGGAGCTGCTCGGCCCGGCGGCTCTCCGTGACGTCGAAGGCCAGCAGCACGGCCCCGCCGCCCGGGACGGGGCTGGCGGTGAGCTGGTATTCCAGGCCCATGCGTTCTATGCCGGTCTCCGCACGGTCTCCGGAGCGCACACGCTCCAGCAGCGCGCGCAGCTCCGGGCTGCGGTCCACGGTCAGGATGTCCTGGCCCACGCAGTCCTCCCCCGCGCCGAAGAGCTTTCGCGCGGCCGGGTTTATGCTCAGGACCCGGCCCTCCGCGTCCAGGAGGATGAGGCCCTCCGACATGCTGCCCGTCACGGCCTCGAACTCGCGCCTGCGTCGGCCCAGCTCCTCCAGCTGGCCGGATATCTGCCGCTGCTGCCGCTCCACGCGCGTGAGCAGGGGCGAGAGCTCGTCGTAGGTCTCGTTCTCCAGCGGGTGGTCCAAGTCTATGGCGTTGAGCGGCCCCACGATGCGCTTTGAAAGCCGCGAGGCCAGGAAGGCCGAGAGCGCCACGGCCAGGACGATGATGAGTATGAGCGGCTGCAAAATGCCGAAAAGCAGCGTCGGGACCGTGTAGTGCGAGGCCGCCGCGCGCAGGACCGTGCCGTCCGAGAGCCGGAGCGCGATGTACACCGTCTTCTCGCTCAGGGTGGCGGAGACGCGCCTGCCCTCGCCGCTGCCGGTCTCAAGCGCCTCGGCGAATTCCTCGCGGTCGGCGTGGTTCTCCATCGCGGCCGCGTCGGCGTTGGAGTCGTAAAGCACCGCGCCGTCGGCCGCTATCCAGGTGAGGCGCAGGCCGTCGCGGCGGCCCAGGGCTTCGAGATAGTCCAGGCCGTCGGCCTCGACGCCCGCGGCGGCGAGGCGCGCCTCCGTGGCGAGCTGGGCCTCCTGCCGGGCGGAAAAATAGCTGTACAGCGCGCCCACGATGAGCGCGATGCAGGCCAGCATCACGGCGAAGGCCGTGAGGAATACGGAGCGAAAAATGCGTTTTGTCATGTCACGCCTCCGTCCTGTAGCCCACGCCGCGCACGGTGCAGATGACGGAGCCCGCCTCGCCCAGCTTCTGGCGCAGGGTGCGGACGTGGACGTCCACGGTGCGGGTCTCGCCGTCGTAGTCCGTGCCCCAGATCTCGCTGAGCAGCCGGTCGCGCGTGAACACCACGCCGGGGCTGGACATGAGGGTGTAGAGCAGCTCGAACTCCTTGAGCGTCAGCGCTACCTCCTGCCCGTTCGCCGTCACGCGGCGGCTCTCCGGGTCTATGGTGACGCCGCCGAGGGAGAGGGCGCTGCGGCTCCGCTCCGGCCTTGCGCGGCGCAGGACGGCGCGCACGCGGCTTATCATCTCCATCATGCCGAAGGGCTTCACGAGATAGTCGTCCGCGCCGGAGTCGAGGCCCGTTATCTTGTCGTATTCCTCGCCCCGGGCCGTCGCCATGATGACGGGCAGGTTCCGGGTCGCGGCGCCGAGGCGGAGCTTCTTCAGGATCTCCAGCCCGTCCTCGCCGGGGAGCATGACGTCGAGGATGACGAGCTCCGCCGGGGCCTTTTTGAGCGCGGCAAAGAGCGCGGCCCCGCTCTCGCAGCCCTCGGCCTCAAAGCCGGTGGAGCGCAGGGCGTAGACCTCTATGTCCCTTATCGCCGCGTCGTCCTCTACGCAGTATATCATCACAAGACCTCCCGGCCCTTGTAGTAGCCCGTGGCCGCGAACTCGACCCACTCGGCGATGTTCGTGGCGTGGTCGCCTATGCGTTCAAGGTATTTGGCTATCATGAGCAGGTCGAGCGCGTATTCCCCGTCGCCCGGGCGGCGGGAGAGGCGCTCTATCATGGCGCTCTTTATGGTCTTGAAGACCTCGTCGGCCTCGTCGTCGCGCCTGGCGACGGCGCGGGCGGCGGCGCTGTCGCGGCGGACAAAGGCGTCCACGCTGTCCGTCACCATGGCGACGACCGTCTGGGCCAGGCGCTTGAAGAGCTCCGCGTCCGCCTCGTCGAGCGGGCCCATGAAGCCCGCGGTCTCCGCGATGTCGAGCGCCTGGTCGCCGATGCGCTCCATGTCCGTTATCATCTTCAGCGCCGCGGAGATCTGCCGCAGGTCGCCGGCCACCGGCTGCTGCTGCAGCAGCAGGCGCAGGCACACGCGCTCTATCTCGCGCTCTTTCTGGTCGATCTCCTCCTCCAGCGCGCTTATGCGCCCGGCAAGGGCGCGGTCCGCGTCCAGCACCGAGCGCGCGGTGACGGCGATGGCCTCCTCGCAGAGCGCGCCCATGCTTATGAGCTCGCGGTTCAGGGCCGCGAGCTGCCCGTCGAATCTCTGTCGCATATCAGCCGAACCTCCCCGTTATATAGTCCTCGGTCCGCTTGTCCTGCGGATGCGAGAACAGCCGCTCGGTCTCCCCGAACTCGACGAGCTCGCCGAGCAGGAAAAACGCGGTCTCATCCGAAACACGCACCGCCTGCTGCATGTTGTGCGTCACCATGACCACAGTATAGCGGTTTTTAAGTTCCATCGCAAGCTCCTCAATCTTCGAGGTGGAGATGGGGTCGAGGGCGCTGGTGCTCTCGTCCATGAGCAGTATATCGGGCTCTACGGCGAGGGCGCGGGCGATGCACAGGCGCTGCTGCTGGCCGCCGGAGAGGCCCAGCGCGCTCTTTCCCAGGCGGTCCTTGACCTCGTCCCAGATGGCGGCGTCGCGCAGGCTGCGCTCCACGATGTCGTCGAGCTTGGCCTTGCCGCGCACGCCGTGGGTGCGCGGGCCGTAGGCGATGTTGTCGTATA
>DVOV01000199.1 GCA_018713375.1 Candidatus Scatomorpha stercorigallinarum
GGTGTAGATGCCGCAGTAGACCATCGGCCGCGGCTGCTGATAGCCGGGCAGGGGCTCGGCCGTGGGGCGCGCGGCCTCCGTCACCGTGTCGCCCACGCGCGTGTCCGCCACGTTCTTGATGCTGGCCGTGAAATAGCCCACGTCCCCGGCGGAGAGCTCCTCGCAGGGCTCCAGGCGCGTGGGGCGCAGGTGGCCCACCTCGACGACCTTGTAAACCGCGCCGGTGGCCATGAGCTTGATGCCCATGTCCTTCTTTATCCGCCCGTCGAAGAGGCGGAGCAGGACGATGACGCCGCGGAAGGAGTCGTACTGGCTGTCGAAGATGAGCGCGCGGAGCGGCGCGTCCGCGTCGCCCTCCGGGGCGGGGATGCCGCGGACTATCGCCTCCGGCACGGCGGCGATGTTCACGCCGTTTTTGGCCGAGATCTCCGGCGCGTCCTCGGCGGGTATGCCTATTATGTCCTCGATCTCCCGCTTTGTGCGCGCCACGTCCGCGGCCGGAAGGTCGATTTTGTTTATCACGGGGAGGATCTCAAGGTCGTGGTTCAGCGCCATGTACGTGTTGGCAAGGGTCTGCGCCTCCACGCCCTGGCTCGCGTCCACCACCAGCAGCGCGCCCTCGCAGGCGGCCAGCGAGCGGCTGACCTCATAGCTGAAGTCCACGTGCCCCGGCGTGTCGATAAGGTTGAGCGTATACTCCCCGCCGTCCTGCGCCTTGTACGTAAGGCCGACGGCGCGGGCCTTTATCGTTATGCCACGCTCGCGCTCGAGGTCCATATTGTCGAGTATCTGGCTCTCCATCTCCCGCTTGTCCACCGCGCCGCAGAGCTCGATCAGCCTGTCGGAGAGCGTGCTCTTGCCGTGGTCGATGTGCGCGATGATAGAAAAGTTCCTGATGTGCTGCCTGTCCGTCATTTTCCGCCCTCCGCCAGTTTTTCGGCCCTCTCGGCCATGGCGCGCAGCCCGAGCGCTATAGAGCGCAGCTCCGAAGCGTCCGCGCAGGCGGCCTCGTCCGTCCTGCCGAGCAGGAAATCCGCCGAGACCCCGTAATAGTCGCACGCCCGCACGACGAAGCCGAGCCCGGGCTCCCTCGCGCCGTTTTCATAGTGCGAGAGCAGCGCCTGGCTGATGTGCAGGTCCGCCGCCACGCTCCGCTGGCTCAGCCCGCGGCTGCGCCGCAGCTCGCAGAGCGCCTCGCTGAAAGTCCGAGCCATCCCATACCTCCATATATTTGATAACAGTCGGTATATTATACCGTCATAAGGGAAATTTGTAAATACTTCCGGGCAAAATACCCCGGCCCGCGGCCGATGTCATAGCGCGCCGCAAAGCGGCGCGAGAGTAAATGCAGGGGCGAAGGCCCCTGCAAACTATTTCTGAGAGATTTCTTTTTGTCTTGTCAAAAAGAAACCCCTCAGACTCCAAAGAAAAGACGCTTTGGTGCGTGTCGGAACCTAAATTCGGCTATCACCCAACTTCTGCGAGTCGTTAAGTGGTCATCCCGTAAGGTGAATGAGTTGCCACATCGCCGACCGTGCGTGGCTTCGCTTACGCTCGCGGCACTGACGGGAAAATGATGGGGCTCTCGCCGCGCCGTTGGCGCGGCGCTACTCCTCCACACGCAGTGTGGCCGGACGCAGTCCGGGAAAGCTTTGCCAAAACTTCATGGTGCCGTTAGAGCAAAAGCCGCGGAGCGAGAGCTCCGCGGCTTTGGGTTCAGGTATCAAATTTGCTCTTTCCGATTAAGAGCCCTTCCGCACCGCTTCGCGGCGCGCTATGCCTCCACACGCAGTGTGGCACGCTCCGCACGCGCCGCAGTCGCCGCCGCAGGAGCAGCCGCCCTTGCCGCTCTTTTTGTCCTTCGCCAGCTTCCAGACGATGAGCCCCACGACGGCGAGGACCACGAGCGCGACGATGACGGAGGCCAGGTTGGCCGCGAGCCACTCAAACATTGGCGGCCGCCTTCCTGCCCTTCAGGCGCTCGCCGTACTCGCCGTAGGGGTTCCTGCGGAACAGGAAATAGAGGATAACAGCGAGGAGGGCAACAGCCACCACGGTCCAGAAGTTGAAGCTGACCATGCCGAGGGCGAGGCCGCCGAGCTGGTAGATGATCATGCTCACGCAGTAGGCAAAGCCGCACATGTAGCCGATGGCGGCGAGCGTCCACTTGGGGCTGTTCATCTCGCGCTTGATGGCGCCCATGGCCGCGAAGCAGGGGGCGCAGAGCAGGTTGAACACCATGAAGGAGTAACCGGCGATGGCGGAGTAGTCCGCCGCCAGGATGCCCCACATCTCGTCGCCGGCCTCCGCCACCTCGGCGAAGCCGTAGCAGACGCCCATGATGGCGACCAGGTTCTCCTTGGCCACCAGGCCGCCCACGGCGCCCACCGTGGCCTGCCAGGTGCCGAAGCCGAGCGGCGCGAAGATGAAGGCGACGGCCCCGCCGACGGCCGCGAGGATGGAGTTGTTGTTGTCCTCCACCATGCCGAAGGCGCCGTTCTCGCTGCCGAAGCTCTGCAGGAACCAGATGATGACGGTGCTGAGGAGGATGACGGTGAACGCGCGCTTGATGAAGCTCCAGCCGCGCTCCCAGGTGGAGTGCAGTACGTTCCTGGCCGAGGGCGCGTGATAGGCGGGCAGCTCCATGACGAAGGGGGCCGCCTCGCCGGCGAAGGCCTTCAGCTTCTTGAGGATGACGCCGGAGACGATGATGGCGAGCACGCCCACGAAATAGGCGCTGGTGGCCACCCACCAGGCGTTGTCGAAAAACGCGCCGGCGATCATGCCGATGATGGGCAGCTTTGCCGAGCAGGGGATGAAGCAGGTGGTCATGATGGTGATGCGCCGGTCGCGCTCGTTTTCAATGGTGCGGCTGGCCATCACGCCGGGGACGCCGCAGCCGGTGCCTATCAGCATGGGGATGAAGCTCTTGCCGGAGAGGCCGAACTTGCGGAAGATGCGGTCCATGATGAAGGCGATGCGGGCCATGTAGCCGACGTCCTCAAGGATGGAGAGCATGACGAAGAGTATCAGCATCTGCGGCACGAAGCCGATGACCGCGCCCACGCCGGCGATGATGCCGTCCACGACCAGGCCCACCAGCCAGGGGGCCACGTTGGCGCCCTCCAGCAGCGCGCGTACGGGCTCCATGCACCACTCGCCGACGAACACGTCGTTCGTCCAGTCGGTGAGGGGCGTGCCGATGACGGGGCCCATGGCGACCCAGTATACCAGCGCCATCACAGCCACGAAGATGGGCAGCGCGGCGATGCGGTCGGTGACGATGTGGTCTATCTTGTCGGAAACGGACATCTTCACGCCGCTCTGCTTTTTCTTCACGGCGGAGGCCACCACGCGGGCTATGTAGGCGTAGCGCTGGTTGGTGATGATGCTCTCCGCGTCGTCGTCCATCTCGCGCTCGCAGTCGGCGATGTGCTCCTCGATGTGCCGCAGCAGCGCGCCGTCCAGCTGCAGCTGCCCGAGCACCTTCTCGTCGCGCTCGAACACCTTGATGGCGTACCAGCGCAGGAAGCGCTTGTCTACCTTGCCCTCGATGCTCTCCTCGATGTGGGCGATGGCGTGCTCCACGCTGCCGTTGAACACGCTGGGTGCCTCCACGGCGCGGTTCCCGCGCGCCAGCTCGGCCGCGCGCAGCGCCGCCGCCTGGCCGCCCTCGCCCTTGAGGGCGCTGGTGGCCATCACCTCGCAGCCCAGGGCCTCGCCCAGCTTCTTGAGGTCGATCTTGTCGCCGTTCTTGCGCACGATGTCAATCATGTTCACGGCCACGACCGTGGGGATGCCCAGCTCGATGAGCTGCGTGGTCAGATAGAGGTTGCGCTCTATGTTCGTGCCGTCCACGATGTTGATGATGGCGTCCGGCTTTTCGTTCACCAGGTATTCGCGGGCCACGACCTCCTCCAGCGTGTAGGGGGAGAGCGAATAGATGCCGGGCAGGTCCTGTATGATGATGTCCTTCGCGCCCTTCAGGCGGCCTTCCTTTTTCTCCACCGTCACGCCGGGCCAGTTGCCCACGCGCTGGTTGGAGCCGGTGAGGCTGTTGAACATCGTGGTCTTGCCGCTGTTCGGGTTGCCGGCAAGCGCGATCTTCACTTCCATAACGATCATGCTCCTCTCAACAGTTAGTTTGCACTACCTACAGGGCGCGGCGCGCCCTTTCTCTGCGCGGGGCCTTATTTGACCTCGATCAGCTCGGCGTCCGCCCGGCGGATGGAGAGCTCATAGCCCCGCACCGTCGTCTCCAGCGGGTCGCCCAGCGGCGCCACCTTGCGTATGTAGATCTCCGTCCCCTTGGTGACGCCCATGTCCATGATGCGGCGCTTGAGCGCGCCCTCGCCATGGAGCTTCACCACGGTGACGGTCTCGCCGACCTTTGCGTCCCTGAGAGTTTTCATCCTCTTACCCCCTTATCATGATCCTGTTCGCCAGTTCCCTGTCCAGGGCGATGCGGCTGTCCTTCACCTGCACTATGAGGTTGCCGGCCAGGCTGCTGACGACGGTCACCTCTTCCCCCACGACGAGCCCCAGCTCGGAAAGATGGCGGCGGACCTCGTCCCTGCCCGTTATCTTGGCAATGCTCTGCGGGACCAGCGGCTCCGCGAATGAAAGCGGCAGCATCTTCTCATTACCTCCTGAACGTTAGAACTGGCTAACCCTGAGCCAAACAAGCGCTGACGTTAGAACGTCCTAACCTCAGCATCCGTAGTTTAATACATCTAACTCCCGCTGTCAAGGGGGAAGCGCATTTTTTTGCATTTTTCCGCCACGGGCAGCCGGGAATGGGGAAATTGACCAAAAAGAAGAGTTCATTTACAGCACGTTTGACAAATCAATTTGAAGAGCAGATATTTCGATTGACTTTTCTCACAAGAACGGTTAAAGTTACAGACGTAGGGGTGAAAACGTTACCGGGAACGTTGCCGAAAACGTTCCCAGCCGCATGGGGAGTAGTGTTTGAAGTGACGATCAAGGATATCGCAAAGCTCTGCGGCGTCTCTGTCAGCACAGTATCGCGCGTCATCAACGACCGTCCGGACGTCAGCCCGGAGGTGAGGGCGGCCGTGCTGGAGGCGGTGCGCCGCAGCAACTATGTGCCCAACAACAGCGCCCGCGTCCTCGGCAGCAGCAGCTCGGACGCCGTGGGCCTGGTGGTGCGCGGCCTTTCCAACCCCTTCTATTCGGACATCATCAAGGTCATCGGCCGCCGCATCGACGAGGCCGGCTACACGATGGTGATGCAGCAGATAGACTCCACGGAGGACGAGATACAGTGCGGCGCCGTGATGGAGCGCGAAAAAAAGCTCCGCGGGCTGATCTTCCTCGGCGGCCGCTCGGACTACACGGCCGGGCAGCTGGGGACCATCACCGTGCCCTTCGTCTGCTGCTCCTATGACAACAGCTTCGGCACGCTGCCGCCGCAGCGGCTCTCCACTGTCTCCATCGACGACTGCAACACGGCCTACCGGGCCGTTTCGGAGCTCATCGCCCTCGGCCACCGGCGCATCGCCGCCCTGGTGGCGGCCACGGACGACCGCTCCATCAGCGAGCTGCGCTGCCGCGGCTACCTCTCCGCGCTGCGGGACCACGGCATCGAGCCGGACCCGGCGCTGGTGGCCTGCACGGGCAGCTTCGGCATGGAGGACGCCTACCGCGCCACGCGCGCGCTCTGCGCCGCCGGGGCGGACTTCACGGCCATGTTCATCATCGCCGACGCGATGGCCATCGCCGCCATCAAGGCCCTGGAGGACACGGGGCGCGACGTCCCGCGGGACTGCTCCGTCATCGCCGTGGACGGCCTGGCCCTCTCGCAGTACACGCGGCCCACGCTGACCACCATGTGCCAGCCCTCCGACCGCATGGGGGAGGAGAGCGTGCGCATCCTGCTCGACATGATCGAGCGCCGCGCCGGCAACCGCAGCCTGGTGCTGGAGAGCACGCTGCGCGCGGGGGCCTCTGTGGCCGCGCCGGACAGCCGGCGCTGAGGGCCGCGGCCGTAAATACGTATTTTCCGGCGTCACGCCGAGGAAATAAATTTTGATAGGAGATGTAAAAAAACATGAAGAAGTTTCTTGCACTGCTCCTGGCGCTCGTAATGGTCTTTGCGCTCGCCGCCTGCGGTGAGGAGCCCGCCGCCGAGGAGAGCGAAGCCCCTGCCGCCGAGAGCGAAGAGCCCGCCGCCGAGAGCGAGGCCCCGGCCGAGGACGAAGAGCCCGCGGCCGCCGGCAGCGTCTATTACCTGAACTTCAAGCCCGAGCAGGACGCCCAGTGGCAGGAGCTCGCCGCGTACTACACCGAGCAGACCGGCGTGCCCGTCAAGGTCGTCACCGCCGCCTCCGGCAACTACGAGACCCAGCTGACCAGCGAGATGGCCAAGGAGGACGCCCCCACTCTGTTCCAGGTGAACGGCCCTGTCGGCCTCAACAACTGGAAGGACTACTGCTATGACCTCTCCGGCAGCGCCATCTACGGCGAGCTGACCAGCGAGGACTACGCCCTCAAGGACGGCGACGCCGTGATGGGCATCGCCTACGTCATCGAGAGCTACGGCATCATCGTCAACACCACCCTGCTGGAGCAGGCCGGCTACACCGTGGACGACATCCAGAGCTTTGAGGACCTGAAGGCCGTCGCCGAGGACATCACCGCCCGCAAGGACGAGCTGGGCTTCTCCGCTTTCACCTCCGCCGGCATGGAGAGCAGCTCCGACTGGCGCTTCAAGACCCACCTCGCCAACCTGCCCATCTACTTCGAGTATCAGGAGGACGGCATCACCTCCACCGACGCCATCGAGGGCACCTACCTCGACAACTACCGCGCCATCTGGGACCTCTACATCAACAACGCCACCTGCGACCCCGCTGAGCTCACCATGAAGACCGCGACCGACGCCACCAACGAGTTCGTCGGCGGCCAGGCCGTGTTCTATCAGAACGGCTCCTGGGAGTTCGCCAACGTCACCGGCGAGGGCAAGCTCTCCACCGACGAGGTCACCATGATCCCCATCTACTTCGGCGTGGGCGACGAGGCCAACCAGGGCCTCTGCACCGGCTCTGAGAACTACTGGTGCGTGAACAAGAACGCCAGCGAGGAAGACATCCAGGCCACCCTCGACTTCATGTACTGGTGCGTCACCGACGAGACCGCGCTGGCCGCGATGACCGGCGGCGAGGGCGCCATGCCCAGCGGCGGTGCCGGCATGGGCTTCGCCATCCCCTTCAAGTCCGCTCCGGAGAGCCAGAACCTCTTCGTCCAGCTGGACGCCCAGATGACCGCCGAGGGCAAGACCCCCGTCAGCTGGAACTTCACCACCATGCCCTCTGAGGAGTGGAAGAACATGGTCGGCGAAGCCCTGGCCATGTACGCGGCTGACCAGACCGACGCCAACTGGGATGTCGTCGTCAGCAACTTCGTGGACGGCTGGGCCAGCGAGTACGCGCTCGCCAACGGCTGAGTTACATA